>CAUVGV010000262.1:0-2502 GCA_963551505.1 uncultured Kingella sp. | reverse complement strand
TCAATGTATGAAAAATAAATGAAATTATCTTCTTCAAGATAGTCATTAACAAGGAAATAAATTACGGCATTGTCCTTCTTTTCTATCAAGAAATAATTAAACGGTATCCCTGAATTGTAATTATCAGAGTTATCAAAAACAAAGTAATCCGTTGATAATTCTTTTTTTTCAGGATGAAAAACAACAGCCAAAAATAAAACAATAAAAATAAACGCTGATAATGTAACAGTTTTTTTGTTTAACAATGTTTATTTTCCTAAGCTAAAAATAAGTTGCATCACATCGAATGAAATAAATCAGACAACGTGAAAGATGATGCAGAAATGGCTATGTTAGCCGTCATTCTCGAGCTGATATTTTTAAATTTGCCTGAACATTGGTTTCACCCTTTTTCAGGCTGCCTTTTACATTCAAAATCGTTCGCGCCGCATATCTTGAACCACAATATATTCCATCTGCAAAAACCCAGTTAGGCAGCCTGAAAACTCATTTATCCCGTTTTCAGGCTGCCTTTCATTCCCCCACGTTAGCCATGCAACGCCCGCTTATCCGCCGCCAATGCCGCTTCGTGCAACACTTCCGACAGCGTGGGGTGCGCGTGGATAATTCGCGCGATGTCTTCGCTGCTGGCTTTAAATTCCAGCGCGGCAACGGCTTCGGCAATCAGTTCGCTGGTCATTGCGCCAATCATGTGCACGCCCAAAATGCGGTCGGTTTGCGCGTCTGCCAACACTTTTATCATGCCTTTGGCTTTGCCCAAGCCCAAGGCGCGTCCGTTTGCGCCAAAGCCTGCTGTGCCTTTTTTGTAGGCAATGCCCGCCGCTTGCAGTTGCTCCTCGGTTTTGCCCACCCACGCGATTTCGGGGTCGGTGTAGATGATAAAGGGCACGTTGCCCAAATCCACGTGCGGTTTTTGCCCCGCGATGCGCTCAGCAACCGCCACGCCTTCTTCGCTAGCTTTGTGCGCCAACATCGGGCCGCGCACCACGTCGCCAATCGCCCACACATTGGGCAAATTGGTGCGGCATTTGTCGTCCACCGCGATAAAGCCGCGCTCGTCAATCGCCAAGCCCACGTTTTCCGCTCCCAAGCCTTGCGTAACGGGCACGCGCCCGATGGCAACAATCAGCTTATCAAACTGCGCGGTGTGTTGCTTGCCCGCCACTTCGTATGCCACCGAAACGCCGTCTTTGTATTCGGTGATTTGATGGAGCTTCACGCCCAAATCAATCGCCAGCCCTTGCTCTTTGGTGAAATATTTAAACGCTTCTTTGGCGATTTGCTGGTCGGCAGCGGGCAAGAAAGCGGGCGCGGCTTCCAAAATATGCACGTCCGCGCCCAAGCGTCGCCACACCGAGCCCATCTCCAAGCCAATCACGCCCGCGCCAATCACGCCCAATTTTTTCGGGATTTTGGTTAAGTTCAACGCGCCTTCGTTGTCCAACACGTTCACATTGCTGATTTTGGCAAGATTGGGCAAACCGCGCGGCGCAGAGCCTATGGCGATGATAACGTGTTTAGCGGCGATTTGCGCGCCGTTGTCCACATTCAGCAGCCATTCATCGCCCGCCTTGCCTGCAAACGAAGCGCGACCAAAAATATTTTCAATTTTGTTCTTTTGAAACAAAAATTTAATCCCGCCTGTGAGCTTGTTCACAATCGCATCTTTGCGTTCAATCATTTTGGCGGCATCCATTTTCAGGCTGCCTGAAAACGAAATACCGTGTTCGGCAAAATCGTGTTGCGCGGCGTGAAAATGCTCAGACGATTGCAGCAAGGCTTTGGACGGAATGCAGCCCACGTTCAGGCAAGTGCCGCCCAGCGCGGGGGCGTCGCCTGTTTTGTTTTTGCCCGCGTCAATACACACGGTTTTGAAGCCCAGCTGCGCGGCGCGAATCGCTGCGATGTAGCCGCCCGGCCCTGCGCCGATAACGGCAACGTCAAATGATTGGGACATGGTTTTCTCCTAATGGGAACAATGGGTTGTGGTTTGCCGAGGCAGCCTGAAAAATACTGTAAAGTTAGGCTTTCAGGCTGCCTAACTATGTGAATTTGTGTTAAATTACACTTGGCTGAGATGGCAGTCAAGCGAATAAGGAGAACGAAATGTTTGGTCCGTTGATTCTGTTAATTTTCGGTAAGCTGCAAGACACATTTCAGGAAAATTCGCGCACATGGCAATGGGCGTTGGCTTATGGTGTGATTGCGTTTTTGCTTGGTGGCGGCACATCGCTGTTGGGAATGATTATTGGCGGCGTGATTACGGGGCTTTATGCGTGGGGCTACTTTAAGCTGTTGCGCAATCTGGCAGATAATTTGATGCTGTGGCTGCTGGTGTTTTTGGTTGGGGCGGTATTGCCCGTTGTGTTGTCGTATATATTGCTGGGCATGGCGGAAAAGGCAGCCTGAAAAAGCGAAAATCGCTGTTATCTCATCTTTCTTACTCGCAGGGCAGGGCGCAGCGTGTGCTTTGCTTGTTATCTTGTTATCGTATTGTATCAA
>CAUVGV010000261.1:0-2525 GCA_963551505.1 uncultured Kingella sp. | reverse complement strand
ATTGCCTACCTTAATAGTGGAGATTTTATGGAAACTGGCGATAAAATTCGCGATTTACGCAAGCAGCGCAACTGGTCGCAAAAAGATATGGCAGAAAAACTAGAAATGTCCGTAAATGGCTATTCCAAAATAGAACGTGGCGAAACCGAGCCGCCTTTGCATCGCCTTAATCAAATTTCTGATGCGGTAGGCGTTCCTATTCGTGAACTGCTGCCCAGCAATGAAGGTGGCATTATTTTTATGATTAACGAGGGCGATAACTATCAGACTTATCAAAGCCATTCATCTCAAAAATTGCACGAATTAGAAGCAGAAAATCAAAATTTGAAACTTACGATACAGCATAAAGACGAGATTATTGCCAACCAGCAGCGCGAATTAGCACAAACTCAAGAAATATTGGCATTGCTGAAACAGCATCTTTCCAAACAATCGTAAAAACAAACTAAGGCAGCCTGAAAACGCTATTTCCCGTTTTCAGGCTGCCTTAATATTCTCTCACTCAATGCCGAAAATGCCGCACGCCCGTTACCACCATCGCCATGCCGTGCTCATCGGCGGCGGCGAACACTTCTTCATCGCGCACCGAGCCTGCGGGGTGGATAATCGCCTTGATGCCCTGCTCGGCAATCACATCTACACCGTCGCGGAACGGGAAGAACGCGTCCGAAGCGGCGCACGCGCCGTGCAAATCCAAGCCTGCGTCTTGCGCTTTGCGGGCGGCGATGCGGGTGCTGTCCACGCGGCTCATTTGGCCTGCGCCGATGCCGTAGGTTTGACCGCCTTTGCCGAACACGATGGCGTTGGATTTGACGTATTTGGCGACGTTCCAGACAAACAGCAAATCGTTCCATTCCTGCTCGGTCGGTTGGCGTTTGGAGACGACTTTCAAATCGGCACGGCTGATGCGGTGGATGTCGGGCGTTTGTACCAACAGTCCGCCGCCGACGCGTTTGAGTTCGAAGCGGTTCGCGCCTGCTTCCAGAGGCACTTCCAACACGCGCACGTTTTTCTTGGCGGCGGCGATTTCGAGGGCTTCGGCGGTGAACTTCGGCGCCATCAGGACTTCCATAAACTGGTTGTCGGTAATCTGTTTCACGGTTTCGCCGTCCACTTCGCGGTTGAAGGCGATGATGCCGCCGAATGCGCTGGTGGTGTCGGTGGCGTAGGCAAGGCGATAGGCGGCGAGCGGGCTGTCGGCAACGGCTACGCCGCAGGGGTTGGCGTGTTTCACAATCACGCAGGCGGGCGCGTCAAACGATTTGACGGCTTCCCACGCGGCATCGGCATCGGCGATGTTGTTATACGACAGCTCCTTGCCTTGCAGCTGGGTGTAGCTGGAAAGGCAGCCTGAAAACGGGTAAACATCGCGGTAAAACGCGGCTTGCTGGTGCGGGTTTTCGCCGTAGCGCATTTCTTGCACTTTGAGCCAGCTTTGGTTGAACTGGGCGGGGAAGGTGCTGATTTCGGGTTCGTCCGATAGTTTTTCGTCCGACACGCTGGTGAGATAGTTGGAAATCATGCCGTCATATTGCGCGGTGTGGCTGAATGCTTTGCGGGCAAGGTTGAAGCGGGTTTTGTCGGATAGGCAGCCTGAAAGTTTTAATTCGTTGATGACGCTATCAAAATCGGCGTTGTCGGTAACGATGGCGACGTGTTTCCAGTTTTTGGCGGCGGAACGCACCATGGTTGGGCCGCCGATGTCAATGTTTTCAATCGCGTCTTCCAGTGTGCAGCCGGGCTTGGCGATGGTGGCGGCAAAGGGGTAGAGATTGACGCACACAAGGTCAATATTGCCGATGCCGTGTTCCGCCATTTGCGCGGCGTGGTCGCTTAAATCGCGCCGTCCGAGTATGCCGCCGTGGATTTTGGGGTGCAGGGTTTTCACGCGCCCGTCCAGCATTTCGGGAAAGCCGGTGTAGTCCGCCACTTCAATCACGGGGATGCCGACATCGGCAAGCAGCTTGGCGGTGCCGCCTGTGGACAGGATTTCTACGCCCATTTCGTGTAGGGCTTGGGCAAAGGGGGCAATGCCTGATTTGTCGGATAGGCTGATTAGGGCGCGTTGGATTTTTGTGGACATGGGGTTCTTTCGAGGTTGGGTTGGAGAAAAAGGCGTTTCAGGCTGCCTAAACGGGTTAATGGCGTTGGCTGAGCGATTGGATGTGTTGCGCCAATCGCTCAGGCGTGGTTTCCCATTCGGGCTGGGATAGGATTGCGCAAATACGCTGAACTTGCTCAGGCGCAATAATGGGTTTTGTAAACTGTTGAACATAAGGGATAAATTGATTGGTTAAGCAAACCCTATCTGGAAATTCGGTTCGCAGTTGGCAAGCGCGGTGGGTAAACACAACAACAGAGTGAAATCGGTTTTCAGGCTGCCTAACCAATTGCTCCAATGCTTTAATGTGGGCGTAATTTTGGTGCAAAGGATTGGTAAACGGATATTTTTCATGACGGGATTTGGTATGCCGCCATGTTTTTTGTTGTGCGCCACCAAAAATCCAGCCTTCATAATATTTCGC
>CAUVGV010000260.1:0-2536 GCA_963551505.1 uncultured Kingella sp. | reverse complement strand
CAATTAAAGTACATCCACCTTCCATTTTATTACAGATATTATCTAATTCGTGAGATGTAACGGCTTGTCCAATAGTTGATGAACCTGGCGTTTTTGTGGCAAGTACGACATAAGTATTGTCATCGGCGGGGCGGACGAAGTCGTTGCGGTCGTCGTTCCATGAGAATTTGGAGCCGAAGATGGCGTGTTTAACTAATTCATAGGCTAATGAATATAAGCCAAATCTCACAGCACCACCCAAAAAACCAACACCTTTTTTAGCAATATACGGTCCCGCTGCCCTAGCTTTGGATAATAAGCTAGCAAATACCTTTCTTTTGTCGGTTACTACCCTATATGTTGCTGGAATAGCCTCTGCGGATTGCGCGCCATTGCTACCGACTACCACAGCGGGAAGTGTAGTACTACCGTGAAATTGATTACCTTGTAGTCTATGAAGTGGTTGCGCTATATCTTTTGTTCTATCGTATTCAAAACGATAGTGCCCATCTCTTACAACGGTTCTTAATCCATTTTGGTTAAAACCGCCGTTATCGGCAAAGGCAATACAAGGTATAAGGGCACAGGCTAGAAATAGTTTTTTCATTCTCTACGGATTAACTCTTTTTCCCTTTCCTGCTCGCGCTGCTTTTTCATAAATTCCACAAATTCTATTTGTTCAGAAGTGGGCGGATTGGTAGGTGGCGGAGTGGGATTGGGGGCATTGTCTAAAAATATATCGTTGTCTATATCATCTTTATTTAATGAATGCGTTTCAAAATTTTCATATATTGCACTCAAAATTAAATATGCAATAAAAAGAAAAATAAATAATCCAATCTTTTGCCCAATACTCCAATCAGCAAAAACATTATTTTCCCATAGCCAATTTCCAGCTATTATCGCAGCAACTATAATCAGTATTTCTTTAAACATTTCAAACCCTTTCGCAGCCTCTCGCTGCTGTCGTTAAAGGGTTGAATGTAGCACGCTCATTGTGCTTTTGCTAGATGAATAGCTTCAATATCAGCATTAGGGCAAAAAAGCTGTATAGCGTCCATATATCAATCATAGGGTTTCTCGTCTTGTTCGCTCATGCTGCGGATTAGGCTGTATACCTGCCTGAACAGGAATATCAGGGATACGATGCCGATAATGGGGGCGGCGAGCTCTGCGCCTAGTTGAATTTGTTCTTGCAAGCTGCATTCGGGGAAACTCAGTTGGATTTTTTGACCGTTTAAGTACCAGTCTTGCCCTTGTTTTACGGGGCGAATAAGTAAGCCTTCTGCGGTTATGGTTGGGGGCTGCTGACTGAGTAGATAGTCATGTGCTGCTTCGTTGCTAACGAAGCATTGATAGCCGATTCTGTAACCCATTCAGTAGCCCCCTTTGGTTTAGCTCGCAGTTTTGGTCATTTTGAATGCCATGCGGAAGCCTTGGATCAGAACGATTACGGACAATACGGCTGTGCCGATTGCGGTAATCATGATGGCAAACTTGGCAATTTCGGTCGCTGCACTTGTACCGATTGATGCAATATCGTTATCGGCAAAGGCGAGCATGGGTGTTGCCATTGCTGCTGCGAATAAGGCGCGTTTGTTTGAGATTGCGTCTTTGGCTTTTTGAATAAGGTTCATAATGAACTCCTTAAAAGTTGATAAAAGGCTTTTATTTTTCAGGCAGCCTGAAACCTGATTACTTCATCCGCGCTTATTAGCCGTATAGGTAATAGGCGGATGTAAATAACCCTATAAGGCATATGATTAGTGCGACAACGCAGCATTTGAACCAAAATGGGATGGGTTGTTTCATGCTCATGGTATTTCCTTTTCTGCTTTTTAATCTGGATAGAACTCTGAATAATCACCGTCGTAATCTTCATCAATTAAGCCTAAGTCAATAAGCTGTTCTCTAAATTCTTCGTCATCTAATGCTTCATCATGCTCGTGTTCTAAATCTCCCCTAGCATACATTTCATCTTCCACATCTTGAGCCGCAGTCATTTTGTCGTACATCTGCGTTGTTACATCATCAATCTGTTGGAAATCTACATTTTGTTCTTTAAGTAGAATTAGTTGCTCAAACAATTCGTCAGCTTCTGCCAATAAAGAATCGCGAATACTTAGCAGCTCATCGCTTGAATAATCTGAATAATCACTCATGGTTTTGCCTGTGGGATAGCGAGTTGGAAAGGGGCGGTTATGGGGCTTTTTTCCGCGCGACCGCCCTGCACGCGGTAAAGTTTTTAAGATGCAGTGGCTTTTGCTACTGCTACTGGTTTGATTTGGTAAATTTCATTTACCAACTTGCCTTTTTTCATTGTTTGCCGCATGTCAAACTCAATTTCACATGGTAGTTTGCCTTTGAAATGCAATAATTCAGCGTGTTTGGCTTCATCACCATATTCGCATTCCAGATAATCTACGCCAAACTCGTTTGCGCTGGTTTCGGAAATGGGTAGCTCAATCGTTAGGCGGGTGTAGTCGTACTCGGTGCCGTTGTCCATTACGCCTTTGTTCCAGCGGATTCGTGTTAGTTTTGCTTTCATATTTTTGCC
>CAUVGV010000259.1:0-2556 GCA_963551505.1 uncultured Kingella sp. | reverse complement strand
GTGTGCCATGCCAAATGGGATTTCCGCCGTCATTTTGCCGTGCACAAGGCTCACTTTTGCCCCTGCGCGGCGGCAAGCGCGGGCAATTGCCACGCCCATTTGTCCGCTGGAAATATTGGTGATGCCGCGCACGGGGTCAATTGCTTCGTAAGTTGCGCCCGCGCTGATGAGCACGCGCTTGCCGCGCAATGGTTTGGGTGTCCACACATCGGGCAACACTTCCACAATATCCGCAGGCTCAACCATGCGCCCCACGCCCACTTCGCCGCAGGCTTGCTCGCCCGAAGCGGGCATCAACACGCGGATGCCATCTTTGTGCAGCTGTTGAATATTGCGCAGATTGGCGGGCTTTTGCCACATTTCCACATTCATTGCAGGCGCAATCACCAAAGCGCATTTGCGCGCCGAAGCCATTTCGGTAATCAAATTATCGGCAAAGCCATGCGCCAATTTGGCGATGGTGTTTGCCGAAGCGGGTGCAATCAGCATCAAATCTGCCGCGCGCGTGGCATTGATATGCGCCATGCTGCCGTTGTTTTCGGTTAAAACAGGGTTGCCGCTCAACGCTTCAAACGTTTGCGCCGACACAAACTCGCTCGCCGCTTTGGATAAAGCCACGTTTACTTCGTGCCCTTCTTTTTTCAACAAACGCACCAGTTCGCAAGATTTATACGCCGCAATGCCGCCAGTAACCGCCAATAAAATTCGTTTTTGCATTTGTGTTTCCCTGAAATTTGAAAAAGCGACATTGTAGCCCAGCCGCGTAAATTTCGTTTCAAAATCGTTAAATTACGCCAAATTTTGGCAACAAAATGGATTAAAAAACAACAAAAGCATAGGGCTTTTTCAGGCTGCCTTTAACGAATTTTTACGTTAGAATACGCCTTCAAATAAAAAGGCAGCCTGAAACCGCATCGGCAAAACCATCCAGCGTTTTTTCTGCCCGTTCTGCGAACGAAAAACCAACCACCACCAAAAGGAACACTCATGACTCAGCCGCAACGCATCCGCGAAATCCCCTATAACTATACTTCTTATTCAGACCGCGAAATTGTCTGCCGCTTGCTGGGCGAAGATGCTTGGCAAACTTTGGAATCCCTGCGCGGTGAGCGCAAAACAGGGCGTTCGGCGCGGATGCTGTTTGAAGTGTTGGGCGATATGTAGGCAGTGGTGCGCAATCCTTATTTGGTGGACGATTTGCTGGAACACCCCAAACGCCAAGCCGCGCTGGTTGCCGCCATGCGCCATCGTTTAAACGAGATTAACAAACGCCGCGACAACAACGAGCGCGTGTTAAAGCTGATTCAGGCTGCCGAAAGCGCGGTGAATCAGTTTGACGACAGCTTCGCCGCAACCAAGCTCAAACGCGCCCAAATCCTGTCGCGCCTGTCAAAAATCACAAAAAAACATAATATTATGTTTGACGGCTTGGCGCGGGTAACGCACGTTACCGATGCCACCGACTGGCGCGTGGAATATCCGTTTGTGGTCATCAACCCCGACAGCGAAGCCGAAATCGCGCCGCTGGTTCGCGCCCTGATTGAGCTGGATTTAACTATTATTCCGCGCGGCGGCGGCACGGGCTACACGGGCGGCGCGGTGCCTTTGGATGCGATGTCTGCCGTCATCAACACCGAAAAGTTGGATAAACATCAAGGCGTTGAGTTTGTGGAACTGGCGGGGTTGGACGGCAAGCATCCGATTATCCGCTGCGGCGCAGGTGTGGTTACGCGGCGGGTGGAAGAAACGGCGCACACGGCAGGTTTGGTGTTCGCGGTTGATCCCACATCGGCGGATGCCTCTTGCATCGGCGGCAATATCGCCATGAACGCAGGCGGCAAAAAAGCCGTGCTGTGGGGCACCACGCTGGACAATTTGGCGTGGTGGAAAATGGTGAACCCGCAGGGGCAATGGCTGAAAATTGAACGCGTGTGCCACAATTTCGGCAAAATCCACGATGAAGAAACCGCGCTGTTTGACGTGCACACGCTGCAAGCAGACGGCGAAACCGTCGCCCACACCGAGCGGCTGGCGATTTCAGGCTGCCGTTTTCGCAAAGTGGGCTTGGGCAAAGACGTTACCGACAAATTCCTCAGCGGCCTGCCTGCGGTGCAAAAAGAGGGCACGGACGGCATCATCACCAGCGCGGCATTCGTGTTGCACAAGATGCCGCAGCACACGCGCACGGTGTGCCTAGAATTTTTTGGCACAGTTGCCAACGCCACGCCGTCTATCGTGGAAATCCGCGATTTTCTGTTGCGCCATCCATCCGTTAAGCTGGCGGGCTTGGAGCATTTGGATTGGCGATACGTTCGCGCGGTGGGCTATGCCACCAAAGCGGCGGGCAAAGGTCGCCCCAAAATGGTGTTGCTTGCCGATGTGGTTTCCGATGATGAAAACGCCGTTCAGGCTGCCGCAGAACAAATCGTGCGCTTTGCCCAAGCGCGCGATGGCGAAGGCTTTATCGCCATTTCGCCCGAAGCGCGCAAAACCTTTTGGCTAGACCGCAGCCGCACCGCCGCCATCGCCAAGCACACCAACGCCTTTAAAATCAAC
>CAUVGV010000258.1:0-2563 GCA_963551505.1 uncultured Kingella sp. | reverse complement strand
TTTACCGCATCAATCAGCGATTATTTCTCCAAGCTCGCTGCGTAAGCTACCAAGTCGGCAATCGGACGCGCCGCCACGCCGCTTTCGGCGGCGGCTTTGGCAACCGCAGGCGCGATGTGCGAAATCAGGCGCGGGTCAAACGGCGTGGGAATCAGGTATTCCGCGCCGAAGGTGAAATCGCGGTTTTCGTATGCCGCGCGTACTGCTTCGGGCACAGGCTCGTGCGCCAAATCGGCAATCGCATACACCGCTGCTTTTTTCATCGCTTCGTTGATTTCGCTTGCACCGCAGTCTAACGCGCCACGGAACAAGAATGGGAAGCACAATACATTGTTGATTTGATTAGGATAATCGGAACGCCCCGTGCCAATCACCACATCCGCTCGCGCTTCTTTGGCAACGGGCGGTTTGATTTCGGGATTGGGGTTCGCCATCGCAAACACCAAAGGCTTATCCGCCATGGTTTTCAACATTTCAGGCGACAACAAATCCGCGCCCGACAGCCCTAAGAAAATATCTTTGCCCACTACCGCATCCGCCAGCGTGCGCTGTCCGTTGTCGGCAATCGCGTAATGCACTTTGGTGGCATCCATGCGTTCGCGGTCTTCGCGCGTTTGGTAAATCACGCCTTTGCTGTCGCACAGGGTAACGTTTTCGCGTTTCAGCCCCAGCGACACCAGCAAATTGGTGCAGGCAATCGCCGCCGCGCCCGCGCCCGAAACCACAAGGCTCACGTCTTCCAGTTTCTTGCCCACCACGCGCAAGCCGTTGATGGCAGCGGCGGCGGTGATAATCGCCGTGCCGTGCTGGTCGTCGTGGAACACGGGAATGTGGCAGCGCTCTTTCAATTTTTGCTCAATATAAAAGCATTCGGGCGCTTTGATGTCTTCCAAATTGATGCCGCCGAAGGTGGGTTCCAGCGCGGCGATGATGTCCACCAGCTTGTCGGGATCGTGCTCGTTGATTTCAATGTCAAACACATCAATGCCCGCGAATTTTTTGAACAGCACGCCCTTGCCTTCCATCACGGGTTTGCTCGCTTGCGCGCCGATGTTGCCCAAGCCCAGCACCGCCGTGCCGTTGGAAATCACCGCCACCAAATTGCCTTTGGCGGTGTATTTGTAGGCATCGGCAGGGTTGGCGTGGATTTCCATGCACGGCGCGGCAACACCAGGGGAATACGCCAATGCCAAATCCTGCTGCGTTGCCAATGATTTGGTTGGCGTTACGCTCACTTTGCCGGGAACGGGAAATTGGTGAAACTCTAATGCGGCTTGTTTCAATTTTTCATCTATTTTCATGATGTGTGCCTTTGCAGACGGTTAGAAAAATCTGTTTGGTTTACATTTGCCTAACAGAACATGGGGAAAAATTTACGGTATCATAACAGTTTTTCAGGCAGCCTGAAAACCGCAACGGCATTCTGCCTCACCGCGCCTTTTCAGGCTGCCTCAACGCGCCAAACAAGGAAACACCGCATGAACCCCACCATCCAACTCAAAATCCTCAATCCCCAAATCGCCGAACACCTGCCCCAATACACCACATCGGGCAGCGCGGGGCTAGACCTGCGCGCCTGTATCGACGCGCCGCAAACCATTCGCGCAGGCGAAACCGCGCTCATCCCCACAGGCATCGCCATCCACATCGCCAATCCCAATCTTGCCGCCACCATTTTGCCGCGCTCAGGGCTGGGGCATAAACACGGCATCGTGTTGGGCAACCTTGTTGGCTTGATTGATTCGGACTACCAAGGCGAGCTGATGGTGTCGCTGTGGAACAGAAGCCAAGCCGATTTTACCATCGCCCCGCTAGACCGCATCGCGCAGATGGTGATTGTGCCCGTGGTGCAGGCGCAGTTTGAGCTTGTGGACGACTTCGCCGGCAGCGAGCGCGGCGCAGGTGGATTCGGCAGCACGGGGCGCGGCTGATGAACGCCCTATTTCAGCAGCCTGAAAACCTATCGCCCCAAGCCAGCAAGCGCGACATCCGCCGCGAACTGCGCCTTGCCCGCAAAAGGCAGCCTGAAAACGCCCGCCGCGCCGCCGAACGCCGCATCAACCGCGAGCTCAAACGCTTCATCAAACGCGGCAAACGCATCGCCGTGTATTGGGCAATCGGCAGCGAGCTGCGGCTGGACGACTTTGCCCGCGCTGCTCAACAACGCGGCGCGCAAGTCTATCTGCCCTACATCGCCCCACGCAGCCTGAAACTCTGGTTCACGCCCCATCCTGTTATGCGATTAGGCAGCCTGAAAACGAAGAAAACCGTCCGCCCCGAACGCCCGCGCCGCCGTAGCAAAATCCAAGTGCCACAATTTCGCGGCAACAGAATCCGCGCCCGAAAACTGCACGTCATGGTGCTGCCCATTGTCGGCATAGACGCACGCGGCTATCGGCTCGGGCAAGGCGGTGGCTACTACGACTGCACCCTATCCGCCTGCCCACGCAGCCTGAAACCACAAACCATCGCCGCAGGTTTCGCCTGCCAAAGCCTGCCCACGTTGCCCACACAAAGCCACGACATCCGCGTGCACCATTTTGCCAGCGAGCGCGGCGTTTGG
>CAUVGV010000257.1:0-2587 GCA_963551505.1 uncultured Kingella sp. | reverse complement strand
ATTTTTTCATTATTCATTTCCTTGATTAACGTCCTTTTTTTAGCAAGCGTAGGGTGGGCAATTAATTGCCCACCAAAATGTGAGCCATACAACAACAAATGGTGGGCAAACCAGTTGCCCACCCTACGCAGACTTAAAGGCAGCCTGAAACGCCCCCATCCATTTCAGGCTGCATCAGTCATCCCAACTGCTGCGTCATCCATATCCATCAATACCACCCCTGCGGCACATCCGCCAGCCCCTGCACCGCTGCCACTTGCGCCGCCAGCCCATCTGTTTGCGGCAGAATGTGGGCAAAATACGCCTGCGCGGTGTGCTGCTGCGCGCGGTAAAATGCTGCGCCGAACAGGTTTTCTTGCTTGCCTGCCAACGCTTCCGCTGCGGCTAAATACGCCCGCGCCAACTCAATCGCGCCCAGCGTGGTGCCCATTTGCTGCAAATAGGCGTGGGCGGCGAAGGCGGCGTTTTCCCCAAAGGGACTTCCTTCGGTCGCAGGATGCCTTTGGTCGTAGTTCACCATGTGCGCCACGCTTTGTTCTGCCAGCGTGATGGCTTGGCGCAGCGCGTGGGCAAGCGTGGGGGCGAGTGCATCGGCAAGGGTTTTGCCTTCCGCCAGCAGTTTCAAGGGCAATGCGCCTTGATTGCCCGTGGTTTTGCGCCCTGCCAAATCGGCAGCCTGAATGCCGTTGGTGCCTTCGTAAATCGGGGTAATGCGCACATCGCGCAGCAGTTGCGCCACGCCGCTTTCTTCTACATAGCCCGCGCCGCCGTAGATTTGGATGGCAAGGTTGGTGAGCAACACGCCGTTGTCGGTGTGCCATGCTTTGATGATGGGGATGAAAAAATCCAACTCGCGCTCGGCTTGTTTACGCGCCACGTTGTCCGCCAAGCCGTCTGCCAAGTCAAACAACGCCGCCGCGCGCAGATACAGCGCACGTTGCGCCGCCAGCGTGGCTTTTTGCACCGCCAGCATTCGGCGCACATCGGGGTGGGCAATGATGGCGACATCGCGCCCGTCTATTGCGCCTTGCACGCGTTCGGCGGCGTAGGCACGGGCGTTTTGGTAGGCGCGTTCGGCAACGGCGTGCCCCTCAATGCCCACGTTGAGCCGCGCGGCTTTCATCATGGTAAACATATACGCCAAGCCTTTGCCTGCGCGCCCAACCAAATAGCCTGTTGCACCGTCAAACTGCATGGTGCAAGTGGGGCTGGCGTGGATGCCGAGTTTGTGCTCCAAGCCCACCACCTGCACGGCGTTGCGCGCGCCCAAGCTGCCATCGGCGTTGATTAAAAATTTGGGCACAATAAACAACGAGATGCCTTGCACGCCCGCCGCTGCATCGGGCAGTCGCGCCAGCACCAGATGGATGATGTTTTCGGTGAGTTCCTGCTCGCCCCAAGTGATGAAGATTTTTTGCCCTGTGATGCGATACGCGCCGTTGCCATCGGGCGTGGCTTGCGTGGCAACGTGCGCCAAATCTGAACCCGCGTTGGGCTCGCTTAAATTCATTGTGCCGCTCCATTCGCCTGCGCACATTTTGGGCAAATAGGCGGTTTGCTGCTCTGCGCTGCCATGCTTGCGGATGGCATCCACCGCGCCCAGCGTGAGCATGGGCAGCAGCGACAGCGACAAATTTGCCGCGCACCACATTTCTTCACACGCGGCAGACACCAGCGCAGGCAAGCCCTGCCCGCCAAACTCGGCAGGCGCGCGCAGCCCCGCCCAGCCCGCTTCGCAAAATTGGCGATACGCCGCCGCCAAATCGTCGTGCGTGTGCACTTGTTTGTTTACCAGCTTTGCGCCGTGCACATCGCCCGTGCGGTTGGTGTGCGCCCAAGATTGCTCGGCAAATTTTGCCGCTTCATCTAACACCGCCGCCACAGTATCCGCATCCAACGCCAAATCTTGCGCGGCGGGCAGTTGCAAAACATCGGCGAGTTTGCCGTGGGTGCGCAGGGCGAAATTGAGTTCGTCTAAGGGGGCTTGATAGAGCATGGTTTTTCCTTTTTGTGTCGTAACGTAATGGCTGCATTTTAGCACTGCAAACCGCGTCGCTTGGTTATTTGAGGCAGCCTGAAAACAAAATTGCAACCGATTAAAAGGCAGCCTGAAAATGCGTTTATCCGTTTTCAGGCTGCCTCAACCGTTGCTCATTATGCCGACTTGCCACCAAACTTCTGCCAAGCCTTCTCGTGGAAATAAAAAGCCACCGTGTTCACCATCGGCTCAACCAACGCCACCGCGCTGGAAATCCCCAAGCTGCCCGTTAACACATAAGCCACGCTAAACGCCACGCTAAAATGCAACACCGCAAAAGTAAACGTTTTTTTCATTTTTAGCACTCCAAATAACTGTTAAGTGAACAAATGATAGCCTTTCTTATTTAACGCAGCTACTGATTTTGCAAATCACCGCCATAGCCCGCTTTCAGGCTGCCTATTTACCGTATTTGCGCCATCCACAAGGCAGCCTGAAAAATCGTTTTATGCTAAAATCCCACCCTTTGCACAATTTAACAAATCAACAAGGATAAAAAGTAGCAGAATTAAAAATGCCAGACTTAAATGCAAATTCAATAGAAGCAGC
>CAUVGV010000256.1:0-2587 GCA_963551505.1 uncultured Kingella sp. | reverse complement strand
CGCAGACTTCCCTCACTACGCATCCTTTTTTCGGCGCGTGCGAACTAGCCGTGCTTCGCACGTCGTCGGACAAGCGCACGCTTTTCCCCGAAAAAAGAATGCTCCGTTCGGCTGAACGTAGGGGAAAGGGCAGTAGCATTAAACATTTGTGAAGCGTTAGGCAGCCTGAAACCCAATTCGTCTCGCAGCAAAAAAACCATTCGCGCTACGCTAAATCATTTTCAGGCTGCCTATTGGATAGAAAGGCAACGAAACGATAAATAACCATACGACAACAGCAGGCAGCCTGAAACCTTTGCCAAACCCGTAACCAATGGAGCGTCGGCGGCTCGCTGACATCTCGGTAAATCAGTGATGCGATGTTTGAAGTGTTGGCGACGAGCCGTCGCCGCTCCATTTTGGGTTTCAGGCTGCCTAATCGTATTTCTCATGCCAAAGGCAGCCTGAAAATCCATCCAACAAAAAACCGTTTGGCGCAACAGCAAGCGGTTTTTGTTTTCAGGCTGCTTTTGCCATGCCCAAAGGCAGCCTGAAACGGTTGAACTACGGTAACGGAAAAGAGTGGGTATGGCGGCGATACGCCATGCTCTGTTTCAAACTGCGCGGATGATGGATGCAGCCTGAAACCCAATCCATCCAGCAAAAAACTGTTTGGCTTAACAGCAAGCGGTTTTTGTTTTTCAGGCTGCCTAACCAAGCAAACACGCCACGAGCGCAGCCTGAAACCCGCCCCCAATTTCCAGTATAATCCGCTTCTTTTTCCCCATTAGGCAGCCTGAAAACCATGCAATCCATCCCCCACACCGTCGCCCAAAACCTGCTTCACGCCAACCAGCTTTCCGCCGAAAACCTTGCCCAATCGCTCGCCCTTATCGGCACACATCATGTTGATTACGCGGATATTTATTGCCAGCGCACCGCCTTTGAAAGCTGGCATTTAGACGAAGGTATTGTAAAATCAGGCAGTTATCAGATTAACCAAGGCGTAGGCGTGCGCGCGGTGTCGGGCGAAAAAACCGCGTTTGCCTATGCCGACAGCCTATCGGCGGATGCCATTCAACGCGCTGCCCAAGCCGTGCGCGTGATCGGCGATGCGGGCAACCAAACGCCAGTGCGCGTGCCTAACGCTGTTTCAGGCTGCCCCAGCGTGCACGGCGCGTTTGACCCGATTGCCACGCTGGATTCGCCGCAAAAAGTCGCCCTGCTGCAAAAAGTAGAAACGCTTGCCCGCGCCGCCGACCCGCGCATCGTGCAAGTGATGGCGGGTTTAACCTGCGAACACGACATGATCTACATCGCGCGGCTAGACGGCAAACACGCCGCCGACATCCGCCCGCTGGTGCGGCTCAGCCTCACCGTCATTGCCAAACAAGGCGAACGGCGCGAACAAGGCAGCGCAGGCGGCGGCGGACGCTTTGATTTGGCGTATTTTGATGACGCGAAAATCCAAGAATATGTGAACCACGCCGTCAAACAAGCGCTCACCAATCTGGAATCCCGCCCCGCCCCCGCAGGCGCAATGACCGTCGTGCTCGGCAGCGGCTGGCCCGGCGTATTGCTACACGAAGCCGTGGGGCATGGCTTGGAAGGCGATTTCAACCGCAAGCAAACCAGCGCGTTTTCAGGGCTGATAGGGCAGCGCGTTGCCGCCCAAGGCGTAACCGTGATTGACCAAGGCAACATCGCCGAGCGACGAGGCAGCCTGAATATCGACGACGAGGGCAACGAAACGCGCCGCACCGTGTTGATTGAAGACGGCATTCTCACAGGCTACATGCAAGACGAAACCAACGCGCGGCTGATGGGCGCAAGCCCCACGGGCAACGGGCGGCGCGAAAGCTATTCCGCCGCCCCCATGCCGCGCATGACCAACACCTTTATGGAAAATGGCACGCACGAAGCCGAAGAAATCATCGCCAGCATCCAAAAAGGCATCTACGCAGTGAACTTTGGCGGCGGGCAAGTGGACATCACCAGCGGCAAATTCGTCTTCTCCGCCAGCGAAGCATGGTGGGTGGAAAACGGCAAACTGCAATACCCCGTGAAAGGCGCAACCATTATCGGCAGCGGCTCCGAAGTGCTCAAACACGTTTCCATGATAGGCAACGACAGCCGCTTAGACACAGGCATCGGCGTGTGCGGCAAAGATGGGCAAAGCGTGCCCGTGGGCGTGGGGCAGCCCACGCTGCGGATTGATGCGGGGCTTACGGTGGGGGGGAGCGAAGCGTAGTTTTAGAACCTGTGTTCACAGCGGTTACTGGTGAACACAGGTTGAAACCTTTGCAAAACCCCAACAACAGCCTGAAACCTAAAATGGAGCGGCGACGGCTCGTCGCCAAATTGCTTATGAAACATAGCATTACTGGTTTTCCAAAATGTCGACGAGACGCCGACGCTCCATCGGTTACAGGTTTTGCAAAGGTTTCAGGTTTTTAAATCATTTGAGACAAACCGAAGCGAGCAGCGATGGTTTAATGTTTTTCAGGCTGCCTTTGGGTGCGCGATAACCCAAAGGCAGCCTAAAAACAAGTTGGTGGTGTCCTAAAAAGTATGCTGACATAAAACGTTAAGCCAATAACGACATTTC
>CAUVGV010000255.1:0-2614 GCA_963551505.1 uncultured Kingella sp. | reverse complement strand
ACACATCGTTACCGCCAACAAAAAACTGCTCGCCGAATACGGCAACGAAATCTTCGCCCTTGCCGAAAAAAACAACGTGATGGTGCATTTTGAAGCGGCAGTGGCGGGCGGCATTCCCATCATCAAAACGCTGCGCGAGGGCTTGGCGGCCAACCGCATCCACAGCATCGCGGGCATCATCAACGGCACCAGCAATTTTATTTTGAGCGAAATGCGCGAAAAAGGCGCGGCGTTTGCCGATGTGTTGAAGCAGGCGCAAGATTTGGGCTACGCCGAAGCCGACCCCACGTTTGACGTGGAAGGGCACGATGCGGGGCATAAAATCACCATTATGTCGGCGCTGGCATTTGGCACGCCCGTGAACTTTGGCGCGTGCTATTTGGAAGGCATCAGCAAGCTGGATAGCCGCGATATTCAATACGCGGAAGAGCTGGGCTACCGCATCAAACTGCTCGGCATCACGCGCCGCACCGACAAAGGCATTGAGCTGCGCGTGCACCCTACCCTGCTGCCTGAAAGCCGATTGCTGGCAAATGTGAACGGCGTGATGAACGCGGTGCGCGTGAAAGCGGATATGGTGGGCGAAACGCTGTATTACGGCGCGGGCGCAGGCGCGTTGCCCACTGCCAGCGCGGTGGTGGCGGATATTATTGACATCTGCCGCTTGCTGGATGCCGACAGCGAAACCCGCGTGCCGCCGCTGGGTTTCCAATCCGACAAAGTGGAGGCGCAAAATTTCTTGTCCATTGACGACATCACCAGCAGCTATTATTTGCGGATGCACACGCAAGACCAAGCGGGCGTGCTGGCGGCAGTGGCGGCGGTGTTGGCAAAATACGATATTTCGATTGAGGCGCTGATTCAAAAAAGCGTGTTAGACAACACCCACGCCGAAATCGTGATTTTGACGCACTCCACCATTGAGAAAAACATCAAGGCGGCGATTGCGGAAATTGAAGCGCAAGAAACCGTTGCCGCGCCTGTGGTGATGATTCGGATGGAAAGTTTGCACGGCTAGCCGTGTTGGTTAAACAAGCAGCGTGAGATTTCGCGCTGTTTGTTTTTTGTAAACTGTCTTGTGAACAATATTTTGTGAACAGTCTTTTGTGAACAAATAGGCAGCCTGAAAAGCTGTTTTAGCTGTTTTCAGGCTGCCTTTATCGCCCAAATATTGTCCTATCCGCGCTTTTTCAAACTATCGCCAGCCAAAATCACAACGGCACAAGTAGGGTGTATAGCTATGCCACGCACCGTTTAGCGATGCTTAATAAATGGCGCGTAAACAGGCTCACACACTACGCGCTTGTTTTTTGTGAACCGTTTTCTAAACAGTCTTTTGTGAACAATAAGGCAGCCTGAAAAGCTGTTTTTAGTCGTTTCAGGCTGCCTTTATCGCCCTCATCACCCTCCAATAATCCACACAAAAAGGAATCCCCATGCCCCCAAAAATCCACGTTGTTGCAGGCATTTTATTCAACGAACGCGGCGAATTTCTGCTCTCATCGCGCCCCGAGGGCAAGCCGTATGCGGGCTACTGGGAATTTGCGGGCGGCAAAGTGGAAGCAGGCGAAAGCGAATTTGTCGCGCTGCAACGCGAGTTTATGGAGGAGCTGGGCATTGAAATTGTCCACGCCACGCCGTGGCTGGCGAAGTTTTACCGCTATGAACACGCCCATGTGAACCTGCGCTTTTTTCGCGTGGCGGCGCATGAATGGCGCGGGCAATTGCAAGCACGTGAGCAGCAGCAATGGGCGTGGCAAAAAGCGGGCGATTTCACCGTGTCGCCGATGTTGCCCGCCAACACCGCATTGCTTGCTTCGTTAGCCGTGCCAACCGCCTTTTCAGGCAGCCTGAAAACGGGTTTGCACGGTGAAAATGCTTCAGGCGCATACCGCGTGATGCCGCCGCACATGGCAGCCCTGCATGACCCCATCTGGCTGCCGTTTGACGATTGGCAGCAAGACAACGCATTGCAGCACAATAGGCAGCCTGAAAACGCCAACCGCAGCGTGTGGGCGGCGGTGGACAATGCGGCGCAGTTTCGCACGGCGCAAGCAGCCGATGCAATAATCTGGCGTGTGAACGATAACGCGATGGCGCAGGCGTTGGCAGATGCGTTGCACGCGGGCGCGCCGATGCCGATTGTGGCGGCGGCAAGCGCAGACGTGGCGGCGTGCTGGCAGGATGTTTGGCAGGCGAACGGCGTGCAGGCGGTGGTGTGCGATAACGAAATTGGCACGGCGTGAATAGCGTAGGCAGCAAAGGCAGCCTGAAAACAAAACCGTTTGCTGTTGCGCCAAATGGTTTTTTGTCGGATGGATTGTTTTTCAGGCTGCCTAATCTACCCAAGCCGTAGGGTGTGCCGCTTTGCTGCGCACGCCGTTTGTGCACTTCGCCAAGCTCCAAAGGCAGCCTGAAATAGAACCGTTTGCTGTTGCGCCAAACGGTTTTTTGCTGGATGGATTGAGTTTCAGGCTGCCTAATCTCATCACATCCGTTTACTACTGCCGCCATTCCCCTACGTCCAGCCGAACGGAGCATCTTTTTTTCGGGAAAAAGGGCATATAGGACAAAAAAGGTGCTAAAACCCCCCGCAAACCTTATCCTATAAGGC
>CAUVGV010000254.1:0-2615 GCA_963551505.1 uncultured Kingella sp. | reverse complement strand
ACACCATGGCCACCCAGTGCATTACCGCCAAAAAGTCCAAATCCATGCTGATTGAGATTTCAGGCAGCCTGAAAATGGGGGTAACCGCCAAAGACGTGGCGCTTTATATTATTGGACAAATTGGCACAGCGGGCGGCACGGGCTATGCGATTGAGTTCGGCGGCGATGCCATCCGCAGCCTGAGCATGGAAGGGCGCATGACGCTGTGCAACATGGCGATTGAAGCGGGGGCACGCAGCGGCATGGTTGCCGTGGACGACACCACGATTGATTATGTGAAAGACCGCCCGTTCGCCCCCAAAGGCGCGGATTGGGACAAAGCGGTGGCATATTGGCGCACGCTGGTATCGGACGAGGGCGCGGTATTCGACAAAGTGTATCGTTTTCAGGCTGCCGATATTGAGCCGCAAATCACATGGGGCACATCGCCCGAAATGGTGTTGGACGTGAGCGGCAAAGTGCCCAACCCCGCCGATGAAGCCGACCCCGTGAAACGCAGCGGCATGGAGCGCGCGCTGGAATACATGGGCTTGGAAGCAGGCACGCTGCTCACCGACATTCCTGTGGACATTGTGTTCATTGGCTCATGCACCAACAGCCGCATTGAGGATTTGCGCGAAGCCGCCGCCATCGCCAAAGGGCGCAAAAAAGCCGACAACGTGCAGCGTGTGCTCATCGTGCCCGGTTCGGGTTTGGTGAAACGCCAAGCCGAAGCCGAAGGCTTGGACAAAATTTTCACCGACGCGGGCTTTGAATGGCGCGAACCGGGCTGCTCCATGTGTCTCGCCATGAACGCCGACCGTTTGCAGCCGCAACAACGCTGCGCCTCCACGTCCAACCGCAATTTTGAGGGGCGGCAAGGCAACGGCGGGCGCACGCATTTGGTTAGCCCCGCGATGGCAGCAGCAGCAGCGGTAGAGGGGCATTTTGTGGATGTGCGCAATCTATAAATGGTTTTCGGGATTATGGTTTTCAGGCTGCCTATTGGGTTGAATGTCCAATGTCCAAATAAGGCAGCCTGAAAAAGCCTTTTCCGTGTTTTAGCCGTGTTCATTTTGTTACGCAACAATTGATGCGCGGCAGCGTGGTGATTTCCAGCAATTATTTCACCCGTATGCTGGCAGGCTTTCGCAACTTTTTCGGCGGCAACATCCGCAGCTACGAAACGCTGCTAGACCGCGCCCGCCGCGAAGCCATCCTGCGTATGAAAGCCGAAGCCGATGCCCTCGGCGCAGACATCGTGTTCAACATGAAATTTGAAACCGTGTCGCTGGATAATGTTTACCCTCGCCAACAAGGCGGCGCAGTTGGCACGGTGGAAGTGTTGGCATACGGCACGGCGGGCAAAATGCAGCGCTAAGGCGCACAGCGCAGGCAAATAGGCAGCCTGAAACGAAGTTCAGCGTAGCTAAAACCCATTGCGCATCGCGCGCAAAACCCGTTTTCAGGCTGCCTCATTCCCTCCACGCTTCACGTTAGGCAGCCTGAAAACCATGCAATACGAAGCCCCAAAATTCAACGAAAAAGACAATCCCAACATCCCGCACGACACCAACAACTGGCACGAACTCCGCGCCATGCTGGTTTACCTCGCCATCACCGTCGTCGCCGTGTGGGCGTTGATAGAAGCCATCGTGCACACCCTGCCCTACACCATCAGCCTGCCGCGCGAAAAACAATGGTTCAGCTTTGTCGGCAAAGAAATCATTGCCGATGCCCACACCCGCCAAGCCCCCCCCAATCACCGCCCTCGCTGCACGGCTGGGCAAACACATGAATCTGCCCGACCACTTTGTAACCGTGTACATCAGCGAAGAAAACGTCCCCAACGCCTATGCCACCTTCGGCGGCAACGTGGTGCTTTATCGCGCCCTGCTCAACGAACTGCCCAGCGAAGAAGCCGTCGCCGCCGTGCTGGCGCACGAAATGGGGCACATCAAACACCGCGACCCCCTGCGCGGTATGTCGCGCGGCGTGCTGTATAGCGCCGTCGCCGCCCTGTTTGGCAGCGAAACGCAAATGCAGGTCCTAGCCGGCATCGGCAGCCTGAAATACAGCCGCGACATGGAACGCGCCGCCGACAACGCCGCCATAGAAGCCATTGCCAAAGAATACGGCAGCGTAGGCGGCGCAACGCAATTGTTTGAAGCATTGGGCAAAGTGGAGCAAAAATACCACGCGGGCAACAGCATCACATGGCTCAGTACCCACCCCGACACCCGCGAGCGGCAAGCCAATGTAAACCGCATCGCCAGCCAATCGGGCTACGCCACCACCCCCGCCAAACTGCCGAATGTGTGGCAGAAAAAGCAATCCGATGCGCCCTAAGCAACAGTATTCACTCTATTGCCAAGCAAGCCAAAATTTTAAATTTCAGTTAAAATACAGACACATTTTGTTAGAACTCATGTTCACAAATGGTCTCTTGTGTATTGATTTAACCAACCTTTGTAAGGAAAAACCATGAAAAAAGCACTACTTTTAACCCTTGCCGCGCTCACCCTTGCCGCTTGCGCCGACACGCGCAGCCATGTGAATGACCAATCAACCAATTGGGAAACCGTGAAATATCAAGTGGGCGCAGAAAAAGCCCCCGCGCAGTAAGCCAATGAGGC
>CAUVGV010000253.1:0-2729 GCA_963551505.1 uncultured Kingella sp. | reverse complement strand
GCAAAAGAAAGGCGACCCCGACGTGCAGGTTCGCTGCGCGAACTTCCCTCACTCCACATCCTTTTTTCGGCGCGTGCGAACTAGCCGCACTTTGTGCGTCGTCGAACAAGCGCACGCTTTTTTCCGAAAAAAGGATGCTTCGTTCGGCTGGACGTAGGGGAGAGAGTGGCAGTAGTAAACAGTTGTGAAGTGTTAGGCAGTTTGAAAATTAATCTATCCAACAATAAAAACTGCTTGGCAGGACACCAAGCGATTTTGTTTTCAGGCTGCCTTTATTCGCCATGATTAGGCAGCCTGAAACCCAAAATGGAGCGGCGACGGTTTGTCGCCAAATGATATTCAATAGTGCTTTACTGTTTGACAAGATGCCCATCGGTTGCAGGTTTTCCAAAGATTTCAACCTGAAAAAGCAAAAACCATTTGCCATAGCGCGAATGGTTTTTTTACTTGGTGGATTATCTTTCAGGCTGCCTTAATGGCGCAGAACAATGGTTCGCATCGCAACAAAAGCGTTTTCAGGCTGCCCATCCATCCAAAGTAGCCTGAAAACGTTAAAATGCAGCCTGAAACCATCCCCACCCATCCCCCACCATGCCCAACACCATCCCCTTTATTTCCCCCGCCCGCCCCGTTTTCCCCGAATATTCCCCCGCGCACGACAAGCACGACGGCTTGGTGTGCATCAGCGACGCGCTCACGCCCCAGATGCTGCTGGCGGCGTATCGCAAGGGCATTTTCCCGTGGTTCAGCGAGCGCGGCTTGTTTTACTGGTTTGCGCAGCATCCCCGCGCCGTGCTGCTGCCCGAGCGACTACACATCGGGCGTTCACTCGCCAAAACCCTGCGCAATAAAAGCTACCGCATCAGCGCGAATGCGTGCTTTGCCAACGTCATCGCCGCCTGCGCCCAAGTGCCGCGCCCCGAGCAAGGAGGCACTTGGATTACGCCCGATTTTCAGGCTGCCTACACCGCGCTACACCGCATGGGGCACGCGCACAGCTTTGAATGCTGGCTGCCCGACGCGGCGGGGCAATGGCAACTGGCAGGCGGTTTCTACGGCGTGCAAATCGGCAGCGTGTTTTACGGCGAATCCATGTTTGCCCACCGCGCTGATGCCTCCAAAATCGCCTTTGCCTGCGCCGTGCCGTTTCTGGCGCGTTGCGGCATCCGCCTGATTGACTGCCAACAAGACACCGCGCATCTGGCGCGATTTGGTTCGCAGCTGTTGGCGTTTGAGACGTTTCGGGAACGGTTACAGGGGTGGAATGATGTGGGGTTGGTGCGGGAGATTGGGTGTGGGGTGGCGGCGGAGAATGAGGCAGCCTGAAAAGAGGGAAAGCCGTCCGCTGTTGGGGCGGACGGTTTTTTTAGGCTGCGTTGGTGGGGTAGTAGGGGGAGCCGTAGAGCACACGCGGTTGGTTGGAGATTGGGGACGGGTGCGTGGCAGAGCCACACACCCTCAGGCTACGCTTGCTTATGACCACATTGACCAGGCGCAAGCGGAGAAATTCACCCGCGCCGTCGGTTCGCACAACAACCGCCCTGTACAGTCGCTGAATGCACGGGTCGTTATTGAATAAGCGGTAACGCCGCGAACAGAAAAGCAGCCTGCACTTTTGGGATTGGAAAGTGCAGGCTGCTTTTTTGGGAATGTAGGGTCGGCAGTTATGCCTACGCAGGTGCAGGCTGCCTCAAGCAAAGAACGCGTGCGTGCGTACCGCACACACCCTACACATTGGTTTTAAAGTTTGTGCCGCCCGCAGATAAGGTGTGTGGCTACGCTTGCTGAAAAGAGGGAAAGCCGTCCGCTGTTGGGGCGGGCGGCTTTTTCAGGCTGCATTGGTTGGGCGGTAGGGGGGAGCCGTAGGTACGCACGCAGTTTTTGGGGATTGGGGGCGGCGTGCGTGGCAGAGCCACACACCCTACGCGGGCTGCGTTTGCTTTAAATTTGATAATCTTGATTTTTTGATAATTTTTCAATAATCTTTTGATGTGTATAAAGTTCAAAATTCTCTAAATCATAACAAGCATACATAGACGATTCATAGTTTAGAAGAGGTCTCCCTAAGTGTGTAATATTAATACTTTCATGCTTATTCTGCCTATATCTCTTAATAATTTCTTTTTTTGTTTTAATGTTTTTTTCAATAGATTCATTAGTAGATAACTCAGCAATTACTTGTAATGGTAATAACCCTAAAGGTTCGTTGAGATTTTTTCTGTCTTTGTGATGTAATCCACTTTGTTTGCTCAATTTCTCAATTAAAATATCTTCAGCAATATCCGTGTGATCACCAAAAAAATATATTGATCTTTTTTCAAATTTTCTATTATGACAAGTAATGTTTTTTTCTTTTTGATATTCAATCCCATTCACTGAAAATTCGCCTGCATATTTCTCTTTTTTAGGAATTTTGCATCCTTTTTCATCTCTTACATATTGATGAAAGAATTCCCACGCTTGAAACCCATGTAATGTATTTGAGTATCCAGCTAAAATCAATTTAAAGTCTTGTTTGTCATCAGGATCAGGTAGTTCATTTACTTGTTCAAGCATATCATTAATTAATTTCGTAATATGACTAGCTAGATCACACAAATCCATTTCTCTTGACGCGGATTTTCTGTAACTTTTAATCGTAGTTAATATTTGCAAAATCAAAGGATATGTAAAATATGTGGTGGTGTCCTAAAAAGTATGCTGCCCGAAAAAATCAAGCGGCATCAAGG
>CAUVGV010000252.1:0-2762 GCA_963551505.1 uncultured Kingella sp. | reverse complement strand
ATTGTGCGTGATACCTTGTTTATCATTTAGATTAAATTTCAGCAAGTATCAGGTTCAGTAGATGAAAAATTGCAAACTTGCGATTTTAAAAGAAAACAATACAGCAAGCTGGTTCGTGATTTAGGCTGGCGCGTTGAATATGTTTATGTATTGAATGGTTGGTTTAGAGACCCTGCTTATAAAGATACACTAGACTATATCCATAGCATGAACTGCCATTATTTGTTTAATGAAATCCCATTAGCATGGCTTGGTTTGCCAAGCCAATAATTTTTTATTTCCCATTTTTATAAAGAAAACACCATGCAATTCCCTCACTCATGGCTCACCCAACACGCCAATCCCAATCTATCCCCCGACCAACTCGCCCACCTGCTCACCATGGCAGGCTTGGAAGTGGAAGAAACCACGCTTGCCGCGCCTACGTTTAGTGGCGTGGTGGTGGCCAAAGTCAAATCCGTTGAAAAACACCCCGATGCCGACCGCCTCAATGTTACCCAAGTGGACGCGGGCACGGGTGAGCTGCTGCAAATTGTGTGCGGTGCGCCCAATGTGCGCGTGGGCGTGAAAGTGCCGTGCGCCTTGGCGGGCGCGGTGTTGCCTGAAAATTTCAAAATCAAGCCGACCAAAATGCGCGGCGTGGAATCCAACGGAATGTTGTGTTCTGCCAAAGAGTTAGGCAATGATGACGGCGTAAACGGCTTGTTGATTTTGCCCGATGATGCGCCCGTAGGCATGAATATCCGCGATTATTTGGACTTGGACGACACGCTGTTCACGCTGAAAATCACGCCCAATCGCGCCGATTGTTTGAGCATTAAAGGCATCGCCCGCGAAGTCGCCGCGCTCACGGGTTGCGCGTTTAGGCAGCCTGAAATCCAGCAAGTGCCTGTTTCATCAGCCAAAACGCAAGCGGTTCAGATTACTGCGCCCAATGATTGCGGCGTGTTTTTCACGCGCGTGATTGAAGGCGTGAACGCCCGTGCCGCTTCGCCCGCCTGGTTGGTGCAACGCTTGGCGCGGTGCGGCATTCGCAGCGTGTCCGCGCTGGTGGACATCGGCAATTATGTGATGCTGGAAATCGGACAGCCGATGCACGTTTTTGATGCGGATAAACTTTCAGGCTGCCTAAACGTGCGCCGCGCGCAAAACGGCGAAACGCTGGTGTGCCTTAACGGCAAAACCGTTGAATTAGCGAACAATACTTTGGTGGTGGCAGACGAAGCCGCCGCGTTAAGCATCGCGGGTTTAATGGGCGGCGCAGCCAGCGCGGTGTCGGACGACACGCAAAACATCGTGCTGGAATCGGCATGGTTCGCGCCCGACATCATCGCGGGCAAATCGCGCCAATATGGCTTTGGTTCGGACAGCTCGTTCCGCTTTGAGCGCGGTGTGGACACGCAAATCCAGCGCGATGCGATTGAACGCGCCAGCGAATTGGTGTTGCAAATTTGCGGCGGCGCAGCGGGCGAAATCGTGTTGGCAAGCGGTAGGCAGCCTGAAAACCATACGGTGAACGTGCGCACATCTCGCGTAGCAAAAATTTTGGGCGTGGACATCAGCGCGGCACGCATCGGCGAAATCTTGCGCGGCTTGGGTTTGCAGCCCGAAGCCACCGCAGACGGCTTCACCGTGCGCTCGCCCAGCTTCCGCTTTGACATTGAAATTGAAGCCGATTTGATTGAAGAAATCGCCCGCGTACACGGCTACGAAAATATCCCAGACGACCGCACATCGGGCAAATTGGCGATGCTGGCGCTGCCTGAAACGCGCCATTCTCGCGCCGCAATTTACCGCAAAATGGCGGAACGCGGCTTCCAAGAAGTCGTGAGCTATGCCTTTGTAAACGAAGATTGGGAGCGCGATTTTGCCGCCAACGAATCGCCCGTGCGCCTGCAAAACCCGCTGGCGGCGCAGTATAGCGTGATGCGTTCTACGCTGATTGGCGGCTTGATTGAAATCCTGCAAAACAATTTGAACCGCAAACAAAGCCGCGTGCGCGTGTTTGAAATTGCGCGGATTTTCCGCGATGAAACGCCCAATGGGCAGCCTGAACGCCTTGGCGCACTCGTTTACGGCAGCGCGTTGCCCGAGCAATGGGGCGCGGCGGCGCGGGCGGCGGCGGATTTTTATGACGTGAAAGCCGATGTGGAAAGTTTGTTGGCGGGCAAAACGGCGGAATTTGTCCGCGCGGAACACCCTGCCCTGCACCCCGGTCGTAGCGCGGAAATTCGCGTGGACGGCGCGGCGGTGGGCTTTATCGGCGAGCTGCACCCGCAATGGCTGCAAAAATACGATTTGCCGCAAGCGGCGTTGGTGTTTGAACTGGATATGGCAGCGGTGTTGGCGTGTGAGAAAGTGCGCTATCAGGCGGTGTCCAAATTCCAGCCCGCGCGGCGCGATTTGGCGTTTGTGTTGCCCGAGAGCGTGTCGTATGCCGAGCTAGAAGGCAGCCTGAAAACGGTGCGTAGTCCGCTTATCCGCGAAATTGCGCTGTTTGACGTGTATCGCGGCAAAGGGCTGCCTGAAAACGCGAAAAGCATGGCGGTGAAAATCATCCTGCAAAGCGACAGCGAAACGCTGACTGATGAAGCGGTTGAACCAATTGTGGCGAAGCTGATTGCGGCAGCGGAAGGCGTGGGGGCGAAGTTGCGTTAGAGATTTTGCACCATAGGATAGAGGCAGCCTGAAACGCAAAGCCAAGCATTTTCAGGCTGCCTTGTATATTTCAAGCTCCGCAAGGGGCATCATATCTGACAGTA
>CAUVGV010000251.1:0-2792 GCA_963551505.1 uncultured Kingella sp. | reverse complement strand
ATCTTTCTTATCATCATAAGTCAGTCGGTAATCGGGCAAATCATTGCTGGCTACCAACTCTTTAATCGCCTGCCTAAAACGGCGCAGCGTTGCCATACTGCCTGATTTTCTATGCAGTATTTCCAGAGAAATGTGCCATTCTTTTTGCTTCCCGCAATGTTTGGCGCATAGCTCATAAATGCGTCTATCCAGCGGTTTACGCAGCCTGAAATAGTGCGTAGGGTGGGCAACTGGTTACCCACCATTTGTTGTTTGTTGTATCGCTAACATTCTGGTGGGCAATCAATTGCCCACCCTACGCCATTTCAGGCTGCCTTGGCGTTATCTGTGCAAATAGGCAGCCTGAAAATAGGAAATGAATGGTTGATACTACACGGAGTGCAGGGGCTTGCCCCTGCTCGTGGTAGGCGGCGAAACATCTGCTCTGGCAAAAGATGGGCAATAGGCAGCCTGAAACGGGAATAATGCGTTTCAGGCTGCCTTTTGCGTTTTTAGGTTGCGTTTTCAGGCTGCCTATATGCCATCTGCTCGCCATAGGCAGCCTGAAAAACGCCCACCCAGCCCCAATGCTATAATCCGCGCTTTCCATCTTTCTCCCCAGTCATCCCATGTCTTCATTCGCTCAGTCGCTCAAAGGCTATCAAGACCGCCGCGCCATTGCTTTACTGCTGCTCGGCTTTTCTGCGGGCATTCCCATTTTGCTGATTTTTTCTACGCTGTCGCTGTGGCTTTTGGAAGCGGGTGTTAAGCGCGAAACCGTTACCATGTTTAGCTGGGCGGCGCTGGGCTATTCGTTTAAATTTGTGTGGTCGCCGCTGATTGATGCGCTGCCTGTGCCGCTGCTGTCGCGCTGGTTGGGCAAGCGGCGCGGTTGGCTGTTGCTGGCGCAGGGGCTGATTATTGTGGCGATTGTGTTAATGTCGTCCATCAATCCGCAGTTTTCAGGCAGCCTGAACGCGATGGCTTGGGGCGCGGTGCTGCTGGGCTTTTCGTCTGCCACGCAAGATGTGGTGATTGATGCGTATCGCATTGAAGCCGCGCCCGATGATAGCGCGATGCAATCGGTGATGTCGTCCACCTACACGGCGGGTTATCGGCTGGGCATGATTGTGGCGGGCGCAGGTTCGCTGATGCTGGCGCAATGGCTGGGCTCAACCAAGAAGCATTATGCGTATAGCGCGTGGCAGCAGACCTATTGGGCGATGGCGGCGACGATGCTGGTGGGCGTGGCGGCGACGCTGTGGGTGCGCGAGCCTGCGGCGCAGCAGGCGCAAACGGCGGGGCAGAATGTGGGCGACAATGTGCGCTTGCTGGCGATGTTTGTGCTGGCGGTGTTTGTGTTTGTGTTTGCCTTTCGCCAAATCAACACGCTGCTGCCTGAACACGCGGCTTCGCCTGTGGCGGCGCTGTTTTGGGAAGCGCTGCGGCTGGCAGGTTCGCTGTTGGCGGCGATGGCGATGGGCTTTGCGGCGGTTTATGCCAAACTGGTGCGCGCCGAGGTGGTGCGCCGCGTGTGGATTACGCCGCTGGCGGATTTTTTCGCCCGCTATGGCAAACGCGCCGCGCTGCTGCTGGCTTTGATTGGGCTGTATCGCATTTCGGATATTGTGTCGGGCGTGATTTCTAATGTGTTTTACGCCGATATGGGGTTTAGCAAGGTAGAGATTGCCAGCGCGGTGAAAACGTTTGGCGTGGCGATGTCTATTTTGGGCGGCATCGCGGGCGGCGTGCTGGCGCAGCGGTTTCGCTTGATGAACATGCTGTTGCTGGGCGCGGTGGCGGCGGCGGCAACCAATTTGCTGTTTGTGTGGCTGGCGATGCGCGGGCATGATGTGCCGCTGATGTACACGGCGGTGGGGCTGGACAATTTTGCTGCGGGCTTGGCGGGCACGGTGTTTGTGGCGTTTTTATCCGCGCTCACCAATATCCGCTTTACGGCGGTGCAATACGCGCTGTTTTCATCGCTGATGACGCTGCTGCCCAAAACGCTGGGCGGCTATTCGGGCGCGATTGTGAAGCAGATTGATTACACAGGGTTTTTCTTGTTTACCGCCGCGCTGGGCGTGCCGATTTTGCTGTTGGTTTGGTGGGTGGATAGGGTGTTGTTTCGGGATGAGGCAGCCTGAAAATGGGTTAAGTGCTTTGTGGCTGGCTTTTGGGTGTAGAGCGGTAGGCTGGGCATTTATGCCCGAACTTTGTGAATGGGATTTGTCGGGCATAAATGCCCGACCTACAAACTATTCAACAACAAAACCGTTTGGCGCAACACGAAGCGTTTTTTGTTTTCAGGCTACCTATTTGCTGCAAGCGTAATACTGTTTAAATGCGTGATTGGCGACGAGCCGTCGCCGCTCCATTGAGGCAGCCTGAAACGAGGTGCGGCATCATAATTGAACGCGGGCGCGAAAGCGGTAGGCTGGGCATTTATGCCCGAACTTTGTGAATGGGATTTGTCGGGCATAAATGCCTGACCTACAAACTATCCAGTAAAAATCGTTTAGTTCAACACCAAGCGGTTTTTTGTTTTCAGGCTGCCTATTTGTTGCAAGCGTGATGCTGTTTAAATGCGTGATTGGCGACGAGCCGTCGCCGATCCATTGAGGCAGCCTGAAACGAGGTGCGGCATCATAATTGAACGCGGGTGCAAACGTTGGGCAGCCTGAAACGCTTGCCCCGCGCCTCTTACGGCTTGCTGGCAAGCCGTGCGCTGGCAGGGTAATCGCTTTAACGCGCGATGATATAGTCGTTCCAATTAAGTCTTATACAAGGCGGCGAGTCGCAGATAGTACAAG
>CAUVGV010000250.1:0-2804 GCA_963551505.1 uncultured Kingella sp. | reverse complement strand
CATAATTGTCCAGCCATTGGTACGCCATTCTTTGCCCGTAATCCCATATGGGTGGTGTGAAAGCGTATCAAAATAACCTTTTGCACCTGCTGCATACATACGGTTTAGAAACTCAAATGGTGAAATGTAACCATCACCATAGGGGCGTGAATCCCCCACTGTCATGCCTCCTGCTAAAATATTTACATTGGGATTTGCTTTGTGCGCAGCGATATAAGCTAGTTTAAGCAAATGCGTATAATTTTCAGGGTTTGGTTTAGGGTTTGTTAAGCTGTCATGCCAGAAACCAGGATTGCCAGGCTCATTCCATACTTCAAAATTGGATACTCCTTGTGGCGAATAGCGATGCACCACATCACCCATAAATTTAGCAAAATCAGCATAATAAGCAGCTTTGGGCGCAAATGACGCTATATACATCCCATTGGCTTCCCATATTTCTTTTTCAGTATTAGATAACTTGTTGGCATCGCTTGCCCATTCTGGTGTGCCGCTAACTTGCATAAGCACTTTCATGCCATATTTTTTTGCTAGTTGCACAGCTGCATCAGTATCAGACCAATCGTATGTACCATTTTCTTTTGGCTGAATGCGATGCCATGAAGCAATTATGCGTACCCATGTAACACCTAATTCGGCAGCGCGTTTATATGAAATCTCTGCTTTCTCTAAATTGCTTCCCCAAAAAGGGTTGGTTGGCTGAATACCTATATTATTTAGAGTAGAGGATGGATTATGTATATTGTTGTGATTTTGTGTAGTGTCATGACCATTTGCGCCTGAATTGGAGTTATCGGGCGCGGGGGTAGGTGGCGCATTGTTGCCATTGTTGTTGCTGTTGTCGGGCGGGATATTAGTGCCGTTGCCGTTGTTATTGGATGGCGGTGGGGGCGCGGGGGGATTGTTGTTTCTGTTTGGGTCTGTGGGGTGAGTGCTGGAGTTTCTGTTTTTCTTAGTCGTTATTATGTGCGCATTTTTGTTGGATGATGCGCGCGATGATGCTGTTGTCATTTTTTTATCGTTTAAACAGCCTGTTAAACAAAGTGCCAGCAGCGGCAAGAACCAATAGTGCTTTTTCATGTTGCAACCCTAATCAAAAATTGAAAAACGAATGTTTGCGGCTAGGTAAAATTGAACCGTATCAAAAAACGCAGTAAGAACGATGCCGTTTTGTAAATTTTTGCCTTGTTTTTGTAAAACCATACGGCAGCCTGAAATAATATGCTGGTGTGATTTGCGCACTAAAAAACCTGCATCCACCAACAGCATGGCGAATACAGGTTTGCACGTTTTCAGGCTGCCTTAGCCGCCGCACATGCCGCAGCAACCGCTTTCGCCGTGTTTGTCTTTTTTCTCGTTGTTCAAAACGGGCAATTCCCCCTCTTTGGCGGGCGCGTCTTTTTGCTCGTTGACATCGTTTACTTGAATGGTGTTTTCGCTCATGGTTTTTCCTTAAAAGCGGGGTTAATCAAGCGGCGGATTATAGTGGGTTTGCACGACATAGGCAGCCTGAAAATCCCCCGCCCCCTGTTTCAGGCTGCCTAAACCCCGTATCATCCCATCCTTTTCATCCCACCACACAACCATGCGCTACCCCATCCACCCCGCCAGCGACCACTACAACCCCATCAACCAAACATTCTACGTTACCCCGTCGCAACAGCCCGTGCAGGGCGGCATCCAAACCGTGCTGCGCTGGCTCAAAGCCATGACGCTGGATGCCAAACACTACGCCCCGCCCGCGCCGCTGCCCAGCCAAGCCCCCGATTGGGCAACCTTTTTGCAAGACGACCAACCGCGCCTTATCTGGTTTGGGCACAGCAGCGTGTTTATCCGCATCGCAGGCAAAACCCTGCTGCTAGACCCCGTGTTCAGCCAATACGCCTCGCCCATCCCGCTTATTTCGCGCCGCTATCAAGCCCCGCCCGCCCCCCTCAGCCAACTGCCGCCCGTGGACTACATCCTATACAGCCACAACCACTACGACCATCTAGACAAAATCACCGTGCGGCATCACATCGACAGCGATACCCAATTTATCGTGCCGCTCAACCTTGGCACGCTGCTGCAAAAATGGGGCATCCCGCCCGCGCACATCATCGAGCTGGATTGGTGGCAACACACCGCCATAGGCAGCCTGAAAATCCACGCCGTGCCCGCGCGGCACAACAGCAGCCGCGGTTGGGGCGATTTCAACAAAACCCTATGGGCAGGCTACATCATCCAAACCCCGCAACACACGCTCTATTTTTCAGGCGACAGCAGCTACGGCAGCCACTATCGCCAAATCCAACAACGCTTTCCCCAAATAGACCTTGCCATGCTTGAAAACGGGCAATACAACGCCAACTGGCGCGACAACCATATGCACCCCGAAGAAACCGCCCAAGCCGCCGCCGACCTGCACGCCCACCGCTTTATGCCGATACATTGGGGTATGTTTAGCCTTGCCATGCACCCGTGGAGCGAATCCGTGCGCCGCAGCTTGCCGCTGATTCGCGCGCAAAACATCGCCACGCTCACCCCCACGCTCGGGCAAGTGTTCACGCTAGATACGCCAACCAGCGACTGGTGGGAGCAGGTAAAATGATATAATCCGCGCCGTTTTCAGGCTGCCTTATCGTGTTTACAAAAGCAACAAAGGCAGCCTGAAAAACCGTTTACAAGCCTATCTACCCCCATTTCAGGCTGCCTCCAAGCCCCCACCAAGTTTCAGGCTGCCTCATCCCACCCATCCAACCCCCAACACGAAAGCACCCAACATGGCAATCCAATGGTTCCCCGGCCACATGAACAAAGCAAAA
>CAUVGV010000249.1:0-2816 GCA_963551505.1 uncultured Kingella sp. | reverse complement strand
CCGACCCCGAAATCGTCCGCAGCAACCTCGCCGCCGTCATCCTGCGCATGGCAGCGTTGAAACTGGGCAATGTGGCAGCATTCCCATTCCTCGAAGCACCGGACCAGCGGTATATCAATGATGGTTTTCAGGTGTTATTGGAATTGGGGGCGGTGGAAGAATGCAAGTAGGTCGGGCATTTATGCCCGACAACCGCCGACAACCGATAAAGTTAAACAACGTCGGGCATAAATGCCCGACCTACGATACACAAAACAACCATGCAATACCGCCGCTTCTGCCGACAAGGTTCGCTGTATTTTTTCACGGTAGTTACTTACCAACGCCGCCCGATATTGACCAATCCCGATGTAATAGCCGTGTTAAAAACGGCATTGAAAACCGTGCGGCAGAAATATCCCTTTAAAACAGAAGCTCTGGTTATTTTGCCCGACCATCTGCACACCATTTGGCAAATGCCTGAAAACGATGCCGATTTTTCAACACGCTGGAACCAAATCAAGCGTTATGTCAGCCATCATTGCAGGCATTACGACAACATTGAAAAAACCGCCAACGAAGTCAAAAAGCGTCAAAGCAGCATTTGGTAGCAGCGGTTTTGGGAGCATTGCATACGCGATGATGAAGACTTGGCAAACTGTATGGATTACATTCATTACAACCCTGTGAAACACGGTTATGTGCAGGCGGCGAAAGACTGGCCGTTTTCCACGTTTCACAAATATGTCCAACAGGGACTTTATCCGAAAGATTGGGGCGGAGTTGCCCAAAATTTTGATTACGAGTAGGTCGGGCATTTATGCCCGACACCCACCAACCAATTAAAAACTGTCGGGCATGAATGCCCGACCTACAACCTATGCAAAACACCAAAACCCCCAACACGTCGTCTGAAAACCTTTCAGGCAGCCCCAAACCCCACTACCGCCTCACCCGTCTCGGCGAGCAAATGGCACGCTTGCCCATCGACCCCAAAGTCGCCCGCATACTGATTGCCGCGCAAAAGCACGACTGCATGGCGGAAATCCTTGTGATTGTGTCTGCGCTTTCCATTCAAGACCCGCGCGAGCGGCCGCTGGAAGCGCGTGAAGCGGCGGCCAAGGCGCATGAGCGGTTTGCCGACAAGCAGTCGGATTTTCTGGCCTATCTGAATATTTGGGACAGCTTCCAACGCGAGCGCGACAAGGGTTTGTCGAACCGCCAGATGGTGGCGTGGTGCCATCAGTATTTTCTGTCGCACCTGCGGATGCGCGAATGGCGTGAGCTGCACGCGCAACTGGCGCAGATTGCGGTTGAAATGGGTTTAACCGACAAGAAAAGCGCGTTCAGACGGTCTGCTCCGCCCGCGCCGCAGGTTTCAGGCAGCCTGAAAGCGCAAACGCCGTCTGAAAAACAGTCCGCCGACCTTTCCGCCCGTTTGAAACAAAAAGAGTTGGACAAAAAACACGCCCGCGCCGAGCGCCGCGCCGCCAAAGAAGCCAGTTACGAGCAAATCCACCGCGCCCTGCTCACGGGGCTGATTGCCAACGTCGGCATGAAATCGCCCGACGGCCACGACTACACCGGCGCGCGCGGTTCGCATTTTCACCTGTTCCCCGCGTCCGCGCTGTTCAAAAGCAAGCCCAAATGGGTGATGGCGGCGGAGCTTACCGAAACCACGCGCCTCTACGCCCGCGATGTCGCTGCCATCCAGCCCGAATGGATTGAGCAGGAAGCGCCGCATTTGGTGAAATACCATTATTTTGAGCCGCATTGGGAGCAGAAGCGCGGCGAAGTGGTTGCCAGCGAGCGCGTAACGCTGTACGGGCTGACCGTGCTGCCGCGCCGCCCCGTTGCCTACGGCAGAATCGCGCCCGAAGAAGCCCGCGAAATCTTTATTCGCAGCGCATTGGTCGCCCAAGAAATGGGCAGTTTCAACGCGCCGTTTTTCGTGCACAACCAAAAATTGATACGCGAAATCGCCGAGCTGGAACACAAATCGCGCCGCCAAGATGTGTTGGTGGACGAAGAAGCCCTGTTCGCTTTTTACGATGCGCGACTGCCGAAAGCGGTGTTTAAAGAGCGCGGGGAGATTGTGGGGCAGGCTGAAAACGGGCAAAGGTCGTCTGAAACCCCGTTCCGCGCCGAACGCCTTGCGCCCAAAGGTTTCGCTGCACGCCAAATGACCGCCGCCGATTTAGATGCGCTTTACGGCTTGTGCCAAAGCCAGCCAGATTATTACCGCCATTTGGGCGAACCGCTCACGCGCGAAAAACTTGCCCGCAGCTTTACCGCACTGCCACCGCAAGCCTGCCGTGAAAACAAACATTTCATCGGCTTTTGGCAGCAAGGCAGCCTGAAAGCCGCGCTGGAAATCATTTTTGCCTATCCTGATGAAAAAACCTTGTTAATCGGCTTATTGATGGTGGACAAATCTGCTCAAGGCGAGGGCATCGGTTCAAACATTGTGCAAAACTTGGCGGCGTTTTCGGCTAAAACAGGCTGCCGCGAAATCATTTTGAGTTACGCCGAAGGCAACGCCCAAAGCCGCGCATTTTGGTTAAAAAACGGCTTTACCGAAACAGGCGAAATCGATGAAGCAGAAGAACAGGGCGGCGCAAATTTAATAACCATGTCGCGATGTTTGCCGTCTGAAAGGCAGCCTGAAAACCATCTTTCAGACGACCTTTCAGGCAGCCTGAAACCCAAAAAACACCCCCTACCCCTCGCCGACATCCGCACCTTCGCCGCCTGGCTCAAAACCGCCGAGCGCGATAACCCCCGCCTGCTGTTCCTCAGCCGCGACGACCTCATGCAGCACGCCGCCGCGCACATCA
>CAUVGV010000248.1:0-2829 GCA_963551505.1 uncultured Kingella sp. | reverse complement strand
TTTGGGCGGGGTGTTTTGATTGGTGGATAGGGGGACTTATCCCGAACTCACGTTAGGTAGCACAGGATTTCTTGCTCGCGCGGGGCGATGGGGCTGGTGGTTCGGGGGTTTTGTCGATGATGCGCTGGGCGATGTCGGGCGAGAAGGGGCGGCGCAGGGCGGCAAGGTCGCGCCCGCTGCGCCATGTGGAGGAGATGACGAATTGGATGTGGGCGTTTTCAGGCTGCCTGAAAAAGCGTTCAAAGAGGGGGACTTGACTGAACATTTGTTCTTGGCGATAGGCGTAGGCGGAATGGAGCACGCCGTCGAAGTCTAGAAATAGGAGCATGGGAGGCAGCCTGAAAGGGGGGATGATGGGGTTTTCAGGCTGCCTAAGATGGGCGTTTGCCTGCCATAGGGCAGCCTGAAAATGAAGTGGCTTACTCGGGCGCGGTTAAGCCGAAATGTTCAAATGCGCTGGCGGTGGCGGTGCGCCCGCGTGGGGTGCGTTGCAGGAAGCCTTGTTGGATAAGGTAGGGTTCAATTACGTCTTCTATGGTGTCGGTGGATTCGCCGATGGCGGCGGCGATGTTGTCTAGCCCTACGGGGCCGCCGCTGAATTTGTGCAACACGGCTTCTAGGAATTTTCTGTCCATCATGTCTAGCCCGATTTTGTCCACATCCAGCATGGAAAGGGCGGCATCGGCGATGGGGGCGGTGATGCTGCCTGTGTGTTTGACTTCGGCGTAGTCGCGCACGCGGCGCAGCAGGCGGTTGGCGATGCGCGGCGTGCCTCGGCTGCGGCGGGCGATTTCTAATGTGTCGTGTTCGTCTAAATCCATGTTGAGCAGCTGGGCGGAGCGGGCGACGATGGTGGCTAAGTCGCGGGTTTCGTAAAATTCTAGGCGGGCTACAATGCCGAAGCGGTCGCGCAGGGGGTTGGTGAGCATGCCGGCGCGGGTGGTGGCGCCAATCAGCGTGAACGGCGGCAGGTCTATTTTCACGGAGCGGGCGGCGGGGCCTTCGCCGATCATGAGGTCCAGCTGGTAGTCTTCCATGGCGGGGTAGAGGATTTCTTCGACCACGGGGCTGAGGCGGTGGATTTCGTCGATAAACAATACGTCGTGCGGCTCAAGGTTGGTGAGCAGGGCGGCGAGGTCGCCTGCGCGTTCCAGCACAGGGCCGGAGGTTTGGCGCAGGTTTACGCCCAACTCGCGCGCGATGATGTTCGCTAGCGTGGTTTTGCCCAAACCTGGGGGGCCAAACAGCAGGCTGTGGTCTAGGGCTTCGCTGCGCTTTTTGGCGGCGGCGATAAAGATGGCAAGCTGTTCTTTGGCTTTGTGTTGCCCGATGTAGTCAGCTAGGGTTTTGGGGCGCAGGGCGCGTTCTAGCTGCTCTTCTTGGGCGGAGAGATTTTGCGCGGCTATCAGGCGCGGTTGGGCTTGGGTGGTTAGGTTGTCGGTTTGGAGCATGGTTATTTGATTTTGAAGTGTACCCAGCTTACGGCTAGCTCAGGTTTGTAGATAAGGTAGTCTTCTTCATTGTAGTCATAAATAGGGGCTTTGTGGTCGCCCACCATGACAACTTCAACACCTTTCATATTGGGTTGGTCAATAATGGTGCTTATGGCACGGAATAACTGCCCATTAAGTTTAATGTTGCGACATGTTTCGGTATTTTCATTGATTTTGTATTTTTCGCAGCTTACGTTGGGGTTAGGTTGGGTAAGGTCTTCAAGGTGATAAGGGGCGTGGGCGGTTAGCGTGAGCCAGTAAACAAATTGTTTAGGCTGGTTGGGTTGAAAGACTTCTTGGGCAATAATTTTCGGGATTTCGGTGTCGCATACACCGTGAAATACTTGACAGTGTCTTAGATTATTGGCGAAGCTGTCGAGAAACCATGATTTTTGGAATCCTGCTTTGGGATACCAGTAGATATAGTCCACAAAGCGTCCATTAACGCCGACTAGGCTGGTGGTTTGATAGCCTTGTTTGAGCATTTGATTGGGGATGCAGTCGGCAAATTCTTGGGCATCGAGACGACGGAAAGCGTAACCGCCTTTGATGGCTTTGTTGCAAAGTTCGCGCATTTCGCCACCGATAGTATTGGAGTTTACGGTGGCAAAATCGCCAGTTTCAAGGTATTCAAGTTTGTCGCTATGTGCGGCGATGGGTGAAGCAAGGTCGGTAATGATTTGTGGGTTGCGATAGCCTGCCAGCGATTCAACAATAACGAAAAGGATTTTATTGGATGTAGGTTGGGTGAAATGGGTGATGGCACGGTCAAGTTTGATGTTGCTATCGTTGGGGCTGACTGTGGGATAAGGGATAAGTGTTGGTGTGGTATTCATGGCTTTGAACCAGCCTGTGGTCAGCATTTGGTCCATAAGCGAAAATTGGCTATTGACTACAAAATGGTTGCTTCGCCCCATAACTCCTTCGTAGTTTGGACTGCCAGAGTATTTGATATCTTTGATAAAAAAGGAAATGATTAAAATGATGAGGATAATGTAGAGCTCGCGGGTGAAATGTTTGCGTTTGCTGAGAAAGAGTACAAAGCCACTCATTGCAATGATGTAAACCACCAAAAAGGCAGTGAGCGCAATGTATTCAGTGGGAGCATCACCTAAAAAAGCTGCCAAAGAAACGAGTGCGCCTAAATCTACCATAGGCACAACTTGCATTATGAGCATGGTAATGTCTAGCAAGATAGCAATGGCAAAACCGAGTAAGCCTACGGCGCGCACCCAGCGGTTAGGGATAAGTAACAAACATAGGCAGACAAGGTAATCCGTGTTAACAAGAGGACGGGCGAAATTATAGGTGTAACAGATACCCAGTAAAATGAGGT
>CAUVGV010000247.1:0-2842 GCA_963551505.1 uncultured Kingella sp. | reverse complement strand
ATATTCCCACCCCCGCCCCCCGCAGCCAAGGCGACAACACCATGCGAATTTTTGCCTCATCAGGCTTTTGTGAAGACCCGAGCCGCATCCAATTAGGCTTAGACCGCCTCGCCCAAGCGGGTTTTTCCATTACCAACCACGCCGCCGCTTACCGCCGTTTCCAACGCTTTGCAGGCAGTGATTTTGAGCGCATTGCCGATTTTCAAGACGTGGCAACAGGGCGCGCGCCTACGCCCAAAGTGTTTATGGGCACGCGCGGCGGCTACGGCGCGGCGCGTTTATTGCCGCATATTGACTGGGGCAACTTGGGCGCGAAAATGCGCGAGCAGCAAACATTGTTGTTTGGATTCAGCGATGTAACCGCGATTCAACTGGCGTTGTTGGCGCAAAGCGGCATGCCCAGTTTCGCAGGTCCGATGTTGTACAGCGAATTTGCCAAACCGCAGCCTAACTTGTACACCATGGACAGCTTTATCCGCACCACCACTTCCGCCAGCAGCACCGTTGTTGTGTCGGCGTATCAAACTTCGCGCGTGAAAGATGCGGATGGCATTTTGTGGGGCGGCAATTTAAGCGTGTTGTCATCGCTGGTAGGCTCGCCCTATATGCCGAAAATTCAAGGCGGTATTTTGTTTATTGAAGACGTTGCCGAGCAGCCCTATCGCATTGAACGAATGTTGCAAACGCTGCATTTGGCAGGCATTTTAAAAAGCCAGCAAGCGATTGTGTTGGGCGATTTCCGCATGGGCAACATCCGCGATGTTTACGACAGCAGCTACGATTTAACCAACGTATCGCAAGTAATCGCCCGCGCCACAGGCGTGCCCGTTTACACAGGCTTCCCCTTTGGACACGTTGCCAACAAAACCACCTTCCCGTTGGGCGCACGCGCGCAGCTTCGTGCCAACAGCGCAGACGGCTATCAAATCACATTCAGCGATTATCCAACGCTCAACGCCGCTGCATTGAACTTGAAAGCGGGCTTGTTGCCGCCGCCAGAAATCGTTGCTAGCGCGCCCACCATGCCGTCATCCAATGGCGAAAACGCCGCTGATGCCGAATTTTGATTTTCAGGCTGCCTCAGCCTAAACGGCAGGCAAGCAAAAGCCCCAACCATTTTGGCTGGGGCTTTTGGTATCGGGTTAGGGTTATTTGCAGTTGATGCCCATCATTTTAGGCGGGTTGCCGTCGGAAACAGGCACGCGGCAAGTTGTACCATTGCTGCCTGTCACCACCAACACGCGCTTGCCGCCATCGTTGCTTTCGCTAATTGTGAGCGGCTCTTTTGCGCCCATGCCGTTGGCGGCGGAAGCCATGCTGTTGATAAAGCCTGCGTCTTTTACGCTGGACGAGTTGGAGGCGATGGTGGGATCTTTTGCCATTGCCAATGGGCTGGCAACGAGTAGAGCAATCGAGCTGGTAAGAATCAGTTTTTTCATGATGTATGTTCCTTTCTGTGGAGTTGTTTGCACAATGTACAGCAAATTGAGCATTTTAGGTAATTTTTTACATCGCTATACATTTGCTTGTTGGTAATAGGCAGCCTGAAAACGTGGTTTGGTGTGGTGAAAATGGAGGGTAAACGTAAATTTTTGGCTTCGCTGAAGTGCGTAAACTCGTTGAGCCACGTTGAACTGCGTTTCAGGCTGCCTCATTGTTTTCAGGCTGCCTTATTGTCGTTATCGTTATTCAAAATGCGCACTTCGCGTTGTGGGAACGGCAGTTCAATGCCTTCTTCGTTAAACCGCTGCCAAATGGTGAGTAAAATGTCGGAGAACAATCCGCCAAAGCCGTTTTCGGGGTCGTTCACCCAAAAGCCCACGCGCAGGTTGATGCCGTTGTCGCCAAAGCCAAGCAGCAAGGCAGACGGCGCGGGGTTGGTGCCAACTCGTTTTTGCGCAGCGGCGGCTTCGCGCATGATATTCATTGCCCGTGTTAAATCGGTGGCGTAGGCGACTTGGATGTCCAGCGATTGATACAGGGCGCGCGCGGTGTAGGATTCGTTAATCACGGTGTTGGTAACAAAGGTTTCGTTGGGAATCAGGGCTTCTGCGCCATTTGCGTTGCGCAGCACCACAAAACGCGATGTGATTTCGGTTACATAGCCCGTGAAGCCGTTTACGGTTAGGCGGTCGTTGATGCGGACGGAGCGGTCTGCCAAGATGATGAAGCCCGACACATAATTGCTGGCGATTTTTTGCAAACCAAAGCCCAGCCCCACGCCGAGCGCGCCGCCAAACACGGATAACACGGTTAAATCAATGCCCACCAAAGGCAATGCAACCAACACCGAGAGCACCATCAGCATGGTTTTTAGCACTTTGGATAACACAATCCGCAAGTTCATGTCCATCCGCACGCTGGACATCAACCGCCCGTTGAGCCAGCGATAAAACCACATGGTGAACACCATCATCACGCCCACCCACAGCAAGCCGCTTAAAATGGTGTACGCATTGAGTTTGCTTGCGCCGATGGGGATTTGCAGCGATTTGAGCCAGTCAATAATCCAATCATCAATGCCCGAAAGCCACAAAATAAAACAGCCCCAAAGCCCTGTGGACGCGGCGCGTTCAATCGCATCCGAGCGCGTGCTTTTGGGGAACGCGCCGTTAATCAATGCCAACACCAAGCGAATCGCCATCATCCAGTTTGCCGCCAACACCAGCAATTTCAGCCACACCGCATGCAAGCCCGCCGCTTCCCAAGCCACTTGCGCCACCACCGCCACCACCAGCAGCAGCACGGGAAACAATACACGGCGCAACACATGGCGAATCACGCGAAAACGAATCGCCTTGATTTTGGACGATTGCGCCCATTTTTCGGACAGGCGATAGGC
>CAUVGV010000246.1:0-2862 GCA_963551505.1 uncultured Kingella sp. | reverse complement strand
CCCGCTCTACCAACGCTTCCGCCCGCTCGTGCGACTTGCCCGAACCGCGCCCGCCCTTGATGCCCTTGTAACGACAAGGGTCAAGCAATGGAATTGCCCAGCGCGGCGTGTTAATGGTTAGGTTCATTTTTGTCTTTGGGGTCAATAATCACGCGCGTAATTTGGCGCGGGGTCATGCTGCCGTCCGAACTGGTATTGTCCACCACCTGCGTTTCTTTCCAGCCAGCTTGGGTTTTTAAGTAAAACATCATGCAAGCCGTGTCGCCGTCTGTTGCCTTTTGCAATAAACCTTTCGCCACTTTCCCGATCGCGTTTGCTTTACCTTTTTTATACTGCAAAGAAACTTCAGGCTGCCGTTCCATGATTGCGCTCAATGTTGGGCGCGTGATGCCAAAAAAATCTGCGATTTGCTCTAACGAAAGAAAAGCAGCTAACGCTCCAATCTGCGCCAACTGCTCATCATCAAATACCGTTGGCGGTCTCCCGCCTTTATTCTTGCTCATTAATCATCTCCCACCGCCTGCAACACCGCTTCGCCGCTCACATACTGCTCATAATGCGGTATATGCAGCTTTTTCAACACTTCCTTTTTCTCGGCTTCATCACGGCACACCACGGTAAAGTAAAACCCTGCGCTGTTTTTGTCTTTGAATTTGTCCGCCGCTTCGGCGCGATGTTCTTTAATCTCACGCAACGAATCTTTGGCTTCGCTCACTTCGGTTGTATCGGCAAACATTTCACTAAAACGCCCATCGCCGTCAAACATCAAATCAATGTCCAAACGGTCAAAGCCCATGTCGCCAAAATCAACGCCCAAATCTTGATTGAGTTCTGCCAATAATTCCGTGTCCCACGTGCCTTGTGCAGATGGATTGTTCAGAAATACCAACATTTCCAATTCGTCTTTTTCAGGCAACCTAACCAGCGATACATCAAGCTCATAATCATTCTTGCCGTCTTGGTAACGCTCCAAGCTGTCCATTGTTGCCAACCGTTGATGCCCACCTAACACATACATCACACCGTCTCGCTGATTGACAATAATCGGCTGCAACAAGCCCGATTGCTTCATCTTGTCTTTCAGCTTCTTTTTCGCAGCGTCGGAGATTTGACGCGGGTTTTTCGGGTGCGCGTGCAATTCGCTACGTCTTACGGTAACGATTTCAAATTTCTGATATTCAGACTTCATGTTTCATTTCCCTATTCAAAATCGCCGCATCTACCAGCGGAAACCACGCGCGGATTTTTTCATAGTCCTGCGGATAATGTTTTTTAACCGCTGCCATTTCATCAGGTTCAAGCGAACGGAAAGAATGTCCCAATACCGCCATTTCAGGCGCAAGTTTCAATTTGTGATGCTGGATATAGCGCATAATCTGTTGCTTATTCCAATGCGCCACAGGGTAAATACGCCCACGCTTGGCATCTATGCTGCCTGAATTTTTAATCATCGCACGGCGCACAATGCTATCAGCGATGCGCTCGCCTGCCGCTATCCAATAATACTCCGTGCTGGCACGCAAATATTTGTACACGTCCAAAATCTTCACGGTCGGCACAGAAAAATCATGCTTGCGGAATGTCCCGTAACGCAAAAAATCGGATAACTGAAAATGCGGGATGCGCTCAATCTCAATGCCGTATTTCGCTTCATACCAGCGTAAATTCGCTTCCTGAAAACTCAAATTCGGCACGGTGTACATAAATACCACATGGATATTCTTAAAATATCGGGCGCATAAATCCAGCGTAACGATGCTGTCTTTACCGCCCGAAAAGCACACAATGCAGTTGTCCGAAATACGGCTCGCCGCCTTAATCGGCTCAAACAGCATATTGGACATGGCTAGCCCCCTGAACCACCCATTGATTTACGACGCGACAATAAATGCGCTTCGTAAGTAGTCGCCTTGCCTGAACGGGCGCGGTTAATCAATTCTTGATTGCTCAATCTGCGGCTTTTTGCGCCTGATTTGCTGGTTTGCCCACGTTGAATATTAGAACGCCGTTGTCCTGTTACCATACTTTCGTAAGCATTCATTTTTGCAGCCATAACAGTCTCCAAAAAAATAAGCCGATGCGTTAATCATCGGCTTTTAGGTTAAAAAATCATTAAAAATCAAAATATGCGCCTTTTTTAGGCACGCCCTTAATTCTGGTGGTAAGTTGCTCTGGAAGATTATCTACTTTCTCTTGTGGCATTCTGATAATTTTCTCATCAGACACATCAAACAAATTTAAACGCCCAACTTGCGGGGTAAATTCGGTAATGTATTTCAGCTTAATTTCCCATGCCCAAGTTCCTTCTTGAATGCCGTCATAATAACAAGCGGCTTCTGCGTCATCTTCTGTCGCTGGTCGGCAATCAACCACTTCAACCACGCAACACTGCACCCCTTTCGGGAACATATAAGATGTATCAGTTGCCACTTCGTGCGCCCACATATCAATGCCTGACTTTGACGAGACAATCAACAAATCGCCGCGATGCTTAATTGGGCGACTGCGTAGCTCAATCGTTTTCAAGCCAAACATGATGTTTGAAACGTGTTCCGAATGCACACTTAATGCTTTCATAAATGCCTTTCGTTTGTTAAAATCAAAAAATTATTTAATCATATAAAGTATAATCATGCAAGAGAAAAATCAGGAATTTTTAGACCTGCTTAACCAAGCACAAATATCCCAAAAAGAACTGGCAAAAATCTTTGATATAACCGAAACAGCAATCAGCCGATGGCACAAAAGCAAACCACCACAATATGCTGTTGCTTACCTGCAACTTCGTATTGAAAACTTCCAATTATTGGAACAAATTCAAGCGTACAAAGTCATCATTAAGGCATGAAAAAAGCCCATATC
>CAUVGV010000245.1:0-2869 GCA_963551505.1 uncultured Kingella sp. | reverse complement strand
AAAAAATATTGTTTATCTTTGGTCGGGAATTGAGCCCCTCAAAACACTGTTAAAAAAAAACGTGGGCCAACAATGCCCGACCTACTTAGGTTTTACAAAAGTTTCAGACTGCCTAAACGCGGGCGCGATTTGAGGCAGCCTGAAAATGGTAAACCGCGCGCCCTACGGCTTGCTTGCAAGCCGTGCCCTTGCGCCCAAAAAGCAGATGAGATGGCTGGGCTTGGGCAAGGTTTTCAGGCTGCCCTTGCCTACGCCATCCCCGCAAACACTTCCGCTGCCATCGCAATCGTTTCATCCACCAGTTCCGCCGTGTGCGCGGCAGACATAAAGCTGGCTTCATACGCCGATGGGCCGAGTGCCACGCCGCGTTCCAGCAGCCCGTGGAAAAAGGTTTTAAACGCGGCAATGTTGGAAGCCGCCATGTCGCTGTAATTTTGCGGGGCGCGGTCGGCAAAATAAAAGCCGAACATGCCGCCGATGCTGTCGGCGGTGAAGGTGATGCCTGCTTGTTTTGCGGCTTGGTTGATGCCGTTTACCAGTTGCTCGGTGCGCGCGGTTAAGTGTTCATAAAAGCCTGCGCGCTGGATGATTTCCAGCGTTTTCAAGCCTGCCGCCACGGCAACGGGGTTGCCCGATAGCGTGCCTGCTTGGTACACCGCGCCCAAGGGCGAAATGCAGTCCATAATCTCTTTTTTGCCGCCAAACGCTGCCAACGGCATCCCTCCGCCGATGACTTTGCCCATGGTGGTTAAATCGGGCGTGATGCCGTGCACCGATTGTGCGCCGCCCAATGCCACGCGAAAGCCGGTCATTACTTCGTCGTAAATCAACACGCTGCCGTGTTGCGCGGTGATTTGGCGCAGCGTTTGGATAAATTCGGCAGACGGTTTCACCAAGTTCATGTTGCCCGCAATCGGCTCCAAAATCACGCAGGCGATTTGCTCGCCAAACTGCTCAAAACAGGTTTTCAGGCTGCCTACGTCGTTATATGGCAACACGATGGTGTGCTGCGTGAAATCCGCAGGCACGCCTGCCGAGCTGGGGTTGGCGAAGGTGAGCAAGCCGCTGCCTGCTTTGACCAGCAGGCTGTCGGAATGCCCGTGGTAGCAGCCTTCAAACTTTACAATCTTGTCGCGCCCCGTGTAGCCACGCGCCAAGCGAATGGCAGACATCGTTGCTTCCGTGCCCGACGACACCAAGCGCAAACGCTCCACGCTGGGCACAATTTTGGCGATTTCTTCGGCGATGACGATTTCCGCCTCCGTGGGCGCACCAAACGACAGCCCATCCAACGCCGCCTCGCGCACGGCTTCAATCACCTCGGGATGCGCGTGTCCCACAATCGCCGGCCCCCATGAGCCAACGTAATCAATATAACGCGGCCCGTTTTCGTCCCACACAAACGCCCCCTGCACCTTGCGGATAAAACGCGGCACGCCCCCCACGCTGCCAAACGCCCGCACAGGCGAATTTACGCCACCAGGGATGATGTTTTTCGCCCGTTCAAAAAGCTGTTCATTGCGGTTTGTCATGATAGTTTGTCCTGTTGATTGAGTGAAAACGAAATTTTAGCATTGAAGGCAGCCTGAAAACACCGCACAAACTATTTTCAGGCTGCCTATTCGGTGGAGAGCAAGCACACGCAAACCCATTACACAGCCAGCAATAGGCAGCCTGAAAACCGTGTGAAGCCGCAAACGACGGCGCAGCAAAGGCGTGCTAATCCGTTGCCAACTATTAAATGCGCCCTGCACATAGTTTTCATGCTGCCTTATTATGGCGGGCAACAAAGGCAGCCTGAAAAATCAGCAAAATACCGCAGCCCAGCCCATCTTCGCTGTGCAAGCAACGTCCGCAAATCCGCTATAATTCCTCTCCTTTTTCCATCCCCAGCACGCCATGAACCCCAGCAAAAAACACAACCCCAAACACAGCAACCAAGTCCGCATCATCGGCGGCGACCTACGCGGCAGAAAAATCCCCTTTATCAGCGCAGACGGGCTGCGCCCCACCCCCGACAGCGTGCGCGAACGCCTATTCAACTGGCTCGGGCAAGACCTCACCGCACAACACACCCTAGACCTCTTTGCAGGCAGCGGCGTACTCAGCTTTGAAGCCATCTCCCGCCACGCCCAAAGCGCCACCCTCTGCGACACGAACCCCCAAACCATCCGCCAACTCCACGCCATCGCCCAACAGCTCAACATCGCCAACCAAATCCACATCCACCAACAAAACGCCATTGCCCACCTACACGCCACGCACCAGCAATACCACACCATCTTCCTAGACCCACCCTACGCATGGCACGACTGGGCAAATCTATTTCCCTCCCTCCAATCCCACCTTCAACCACATGCCTACATCTACCTAGAAGCCAGCCAAATTCCCCCACTTCCCGAGTGGCTACCCATACACCGCCAAGGCAAAGCAGGGCAAAGCCAATTCCTTCTGCTTCAATACACCCAACCTACTGATTAAAATAAAGATAATAACCATTATCAAACTGTAAAAACCACCGCAAAAGGCAGCCTGAAAACAAAAAATTCGCTATAATCTCGCCCATTTCAAAACACACACAAAGAGATTAAAAATGTCCCTATTCATCACCGATGAATGCATCAACTGCGATGTATGCGAACCCGAATGCCCCAACGATGCCATCTCACAAGGCGAAGAAATCTACGAAATCAACCCCAACCTATGCACCCAATGCGTCGGGCACTACGATGAACCCCAATGCCAACAAGTCTGCCCCGTAGATTGCATCCTAATCGACGAAGAACACCCCGAAACCCACGAGCAACTACTCGCCAAATACTACAAAATCGTACAAGAAAAATAAACGCAAAAACAAAAACATCCAACA
>CAUVGV010000244.1:0-2874 GCA_963551505.1 uncultured Kingella sp. | reverse complement strand
GAATGCGTTAATTCATGGTGAGACTGAACAATGAGCAAAATCACACTCCCTTATCCCAACCCCGCCTTAATGCCCAACCGCAAAAACGGACGGCATTGGGCAACCACGCAGCAAACCAAAGCCCAAGCCCGCCAAGAAGCCTTTTTGCTTTCAGGCAGCCTGAATTACACAGGCGGCGGTTTGAAAATCACGTTCTACACGCCCGATGCCAGAAAGCGCGATTTGGATAACCTACTCGCCGCCATGAAGCCCGCTTTGGACGGCATGGCAAAAGCAATCGGCGTAGATGATGCGCTGTTTCGCCCGCTGCTGATTGACAAGGTTAAGGCGGAGAGCAGAAAGGATGCGCGGGTGGAGATTGAGCTGCTTTTAGATTAAGGCTTTATCCAGCAGGGCAAGCGCGGTGGGAATGTCGCCCAAAGCGGCGCGGGTTTTAAAGCGGTTTTCGGCATCAAATTCCGCCAGCATCACGGTAGCGGCTTCGTCCATCAGCTTGTTTACGCTCATGCCGCGCGATTCGGCTAACAGGCGCAGGCGGCTGTGTTTTTCATCGGGGATGCGTAGGGTTACGGTAGTCATATTTGCTCCAATAGGGTTTCAGGTGTGCAGATTTTGATTTCGGGAAAGAGTAGTTGGCTGCGTGCAAAATCTTTTAGGTTGCGGGTGGCGATGTATTGCGCCCGCCCCGCTACGGCAAGTTCTATCACATGGTTGTCGCCTTCATCACGCAGATTGGGTCGCCAAAGGTAGTAAATGCGTGTCCATTGGGCAACGGAAAGCAGCGCATTGAGCACTTGGTTGCGCTCGGCAAGGTTTAAAGGGCAGCCTGAAAACACATTTTCCCGCGCAATCACATCTTCGTATTCTGCCAACAGCGCCGAACCGACCAGCGGGGTAAAGCGTTGTTGCAAACAGGCGGCAATCAAGCGGTTTGAGCCATGCGAGCCCATGCACGCGCCAACTAAGATATTGGTGTCTATAACGATTTTCATAGAAGCATGATAGCACATACGCTGTCAAAATAAACATGAATGAACGCAAATTCCGCCTACAAGTATCCAATCAACGCCCCTTGTTTGAAAACTTGTACAAAAACATTGTCCCCGAGCTGCTGGCTGCGCACGGTGATTTGGAAATCACAATACGCCCCTACAAAGACAAGCGCAGCTATGAGCAAAACCGCCGCTTATGGAGCTTGTATAACCAAATTGCCGAGCAGGTGTGGCTAGACGGGCGGCGATACGAAGCGGCGATGTGGCATGAATATTTTAAGCAGCAGTTTATCGGCTGCGACGAGCGGGTGTTGCCCGGCGGCGAAGTGCAAAAAGTCGGGCTTTCCACCACGCAACTGAACACGCAGCAAATGGCGGATTACCAAACGCGCATTGAAGCATGGGCAGCCGAGCAGGGAGTGATTTTTGAATACTGATAAAGATTTTCAGGTGTGGGTGCGGCGGCAGCCGAGTTGTATTTCAGGCTGCTTTTCGGAATGGGTGGATGGTGAAGGGCGATGCGAGTTTGCCCATGTGCGCCGCGTATCAAGGGGCAGCGGCATGGGCATCAAGCCGCCGTTTTCGGGCGTGCCGCTGACGCACAAGGAACACGCCATGCAGCATCGGCGCGGCGAAGCGTATGTGCTGGCGGCAAATGGGATTGTTACCGATGATGCAGCGGCTTGGTTTGCGCGGATGGCAAACCAGTATTTAGAAGCGTGGTTATGTGAAATTGCAGATAGATGAAAGGCAAAAATGTATCGTAATTTGGATGAGTGCCTATCGCAGGTGTACAAAATCAGCAGCGTGATGATTGCGCCGCGCGGCAACACGGCAAGCGTTATCAGCCATATTCAGGGTGATTGCCCCAGCAGCAGCGGTTTGACGCAGGCGGAACGGCACGCCAACGCGGCGATGATACGCTCGCAGGTTTCAGGCTGCCTGAACAGCCCTTTGCTGGTGGCGGTGGTGGAGTGTGAATATGGCAAGCTGGACGGCTTGATGATTATTGCGGGCGTTCTGGTGGCAGAAAAGATTTGCGCCGATGTGTATCTGGCGGCGGATATGCTGCGCCATATTTACAGCGAGATGCCTAGGCGGGTGGCGATTATGGATAAATATGACTTGCCAAATATGACCTTTACACGCAGGCGCGAGCGCATCAGCAATTATTTGGCGAATTGGGAGCGTGTCGCACGGTTTAAATTGCAAGAATGTTTTAGAGAAAAAGGGATTATTGAGCATTGATAAAGTGGTAACTTTTTGATACAATTTTGCTATATTTCGGAGAAAGTTACGTTTGGCTTTCTCCGATTTTCATTTTCAGGCTGCCTTTGGGCGGCTTTTTTGTTACCCAAAGGAGCTTGATATGAGCGGAAAAAGCAAACGCCCAGTCGGGCGGCCTTGCGAATTAAACGAAGCTGTGATTGAAAAAGCGTGGCTGTATCTCAAAGGCGGCTACAAAGAACAGGGAAACGCCGTTCCAAGCGTGGCAGGTTTGGCATTTGCATTGGGTAAAAGCCGCAATGTGATGTACGAATGGGCGAAGCAGAATAATGAATTTAATGACATCTTAGAGTGCATCGCCACCGCGCAGGAAATGTTGTTGATAGACGGCGGTTTAAATGGCGACTTTAACGCTGCTTTTGCCAAAATGCTGATGACCAAGCACGGCTATTCCGACAAAGTAGAAACCGATATGAAATCATCGGACGGCAGCATGACCCCCACAGTTATTGAACTGGTTTCCGTAGATGAAAGTACAGATTAAGCTGCCGCCTAAAATCAGGGATATTTTCAGGCTGCCGCGTGGGGCGTTGCGTTATCGTGGGGCGTTTGGTGGGCGCGGTTCGGGCAAGTCGTTTAATTTTGCCAAGATGGC
>CAUVGV010000243.1:0-2892 GCA_963551505.1 uncultured Kingella sp. | reverse complement strand
CATTTCAGCATGGGGTTTTGCCCTTCCTCTTTTTTTTTTGCGCACGGTTTTGGGGCTGCCCCCCCAAACAACCGGAAGCCTCAAACCCGCCCGCCCAGCCCGCCAACCCAAATACGCTATAATCCCCCATCCGCAAAATCCCCACCCGTCCCATGCTCACCTACACCCCCGCCCCCAAACGCCCCATTCAACCCACCCGCGAATATCCTTGGCTGCTGCTCCTGCTCGCCTTCGCATGGCTGTGGCCGGGCGTGTTCTCGCACGATTTGTGGAAGCCCAGCGAACCTGAACTCTACACCACCATCAGCGAAACCCCATTAGGCGCATGGCTGCCCATGCTGTTTGGCGAAGCCAATTTTCAGGCTGCCCCGTTATATGTTCAAACCGCCCAGCTTTGCCAACGCCTGCTTTCGCCGTGGGCAGCCGATGCCTATTCTGCCGCGCGCTTTGCCAGCGTGTTCTACACCAGCCTCGGGCTCTTGGGCAGCGGCATGGCGGGCTACCGCTTTCTCGGGCGGCATCACGGGCGCAGCGTGGTGCTCATTCTCATCGGCTCGGCAGGCTTGCTGCCCATCGCGCACTTTATGGACAGCCAATCGCTGCTGTTCGCGGGCATTGGGCTGGCGATGTGGGGCTACGCCGTCGCCCATCGCCAAACCATTCTTGCCGCGCTGTTGATTGCCCTTGCCAGCGTGTTTCTGATGCAAAGCGCGGGCATTCTGGTTGCCGCCGTCCCCTTGCTCACAGGCTGGCTGCTATGGCTCACCAACGCGCCATGGCGCACCCCCCGCATCCTGATTACCCTCATCTGCGCCACGCTCACCGCCCTGCCGCTTGCCAGCATCCACCCCATCGCCCTTGCCCTCACCCACCCCGCCGCGTTTAGCCAATACATCCATTACCACCTATTCGGCGGCTACGGCGGCACACAGCATTTTCAGGCAGCCTTCCAGCTCCCTTATTATCTGCAACACATCCTCTGGTTTGCCTTCCCCGCGCTGCCGCTTGCCATTTGGACAGCCAGTCGCCGCAAAACCCTGCCCGCCAACGCAGGCAGCTACGCTGGCTACACCCTCGCCCTGCTCACGCTGTTCATCGCCCTCAACCCCCAGCGCAACCAAGACAGCCTTGTGCTCATCCTCCCGCCGCTCGCCCTGCTCGGCGCCGCCCAGCTAGACAACCTACGCCGTGGCGCAGTCGCCTTTCTTAACTGGTTTGGCGCGATGGCTTTCGGCGCAGCCGCGCTGTTCCTATGGATAGGCTTTATCGCCATGAACTACGGCATCCCCGCCAAACTCGCCGAACGCGCCGCCTATTTCAGCCCCTACTACACCCGCGACATAGACCCCATGCCCATTATCGTCGCCCTATTGTTCACCCCCATGTGGCTGATTGCCATCACCCGCAAAAACATACGCGGGCGGCAAGCCGTAACCAACTGGGCAGCAGGCATCACCCTCGTATGGGCACTTTTGATGACCCTTTTTCTGCCGTGGATAGATGCCGCCAAAAGCCACCGCCCCATTGTGCAACAAATGCAAAACAGCCTAAGCGATGACATCCTCGTCTCCCTACACAGCCGCACCAGCTGCCTCTACATCCCCCCCAGCCAAACCGACACCCGCATCGCATGGCAACAATACAGCACCCTGCCCATCACCAGCAGCACGCCAAACTGCCGCTACACCCTGCTGCAATACAACCCCCAAGCCCAAAGGCAGCCTGAAATCCACGGCAAAACCCTGTGGACAGGACGACGACCCCGCAGCAAACACGAACAATTCGTGTTGATTGATACACAGCCGTAGCAAAGGCAGCCTGAAAACAACACACACCCCCTTTTCAGGCTGCCTCAATCCCCCCAGCAACCGCCCACACAAGGAAATCCACCATGTCCCAATACTTCCAACTCTTCAACCTCCCCGAACAATTCCCCCTAGACACCCAAGCCCTAGAACAACGCTACCGCGCCCTCGCCGCCCAATTCCACCCCGACAAATACACCACCGCCAACCCCTTTGAGCAAAAACAAGCCCTGATGATGAGCGCCACCCTCAACCAAGCCTACGCCATCCTCAAATCCCCCATAGACCGCGCCGCCTACCTCCTGCAACAACACAACATCCACCCAGACGACCCCCACAACACCCAAATAGACCCCGAATTTCTGATGCAACAAATGCAATGGCGCGAAACCCTAGCCGAAGCCCAAGCCGAGCAAAACACCCCCACCCTGCAAGCCCTGCAAAACGAAATCGCCCAAGCCCAAACCCAGCTTTATCAACAGCTAGAACACGCCTTCGCCCAGCAAGACTACCCCGCCGCCAGCGACCTTGTGCGCCAAGGACGCTTTCTCAACAAGCTGCACAGCGAAATTCAAAACGCGCTGGATTGATTGCCACCGCAAAGGTTGGGATGCTTTTCAGGCTGCCTCAATCATCAAAAAAAGCAGCCTGAAAACCAAATTTCGGTTTTCAGGCTGCCTAACCTTTTCCAACAGATTAAGTCAATCGGTATTTTTGTTTTGCAGCAGATCTTTTAAAAACGCAGTTTCTTTTTGCAACAACAAAACTTTTTCTTTTTCATGTTGCAATTCCCGTTTCAACTTATCAATTTCAGCGGCAAGTGCATCGTTGCCGTAGTAGTTGTTGTGATTGTGGTAAAAATTCCAACCCGCTTGGTGCGGAGAATTGGAAAAATCGCTGCTGCCGTTAACCGAAAGCAGCACGCTTTTATCTTCGTGTTCCAGCAATTCGTTTACATCCACTTTTAAAATTTGGGCAAGCTGTTGCAATTTTTCAATTTTAGGCTGAATTTCGCCCCGTTCAATACGCGCATAAGTGGTGGGGGAAATCTCCATTTGAGCCGCAATACATTCTTGAGTTAAATCTT
>CAUVGV010000242.1:0-2977 GCA_963551505.1 uncultured Kingella sp. | reverse complement strand
CCAAATGGCTGCTGGCTTCGTCCAAAAACAAAATGCTCGGCTCGCGGTAGAGCGCACGCGCCAAGATAATGCGCTGCTTCTGCCCGCCGCTCAACGCGCTGCCCATGTCACCAATCAGCGTTTCATACGCCATCGGCATCGCCGCGATTTCGTTGTGGATGTTTGCCATTTGGGCGCAATGCTCAATCTTTGCTGCATCGGGCGTTTCGTCAAAAAAGCAGATGTTTTCCGCAATTGAGCCTGCAAACAACACATCGTCCTGCATTACCGTTGCGCTGAATTGGCGCACAAATGCGGGCGGCAGCGCGTGAATATCGTGCCCGCCCAGCAGCACCCTGCCGCTTTCGGGTTTCAGGCTGCCTGTGAGAATCTGAATCAGCGTAGATTTGCCGCAGCCTGAATGCCCCGCAAATGCCACCGTTTCGCCCTGCCGAATCTGCAAATTCACATCACGTAGCACAAACGGCTCATTCTCCGCATAGCGGAACGATACGTTTTCAATCACAAAATCAAAATCCTGCACCTTTTCAGGCTGCATGGCGCCCGCTGCGCCCTGCTCCGTTTCCTCCAACACAATATCCGCCAGCCGCTCCGCGTGCAGCCCCAGCATTTTGATTTGCACAAACTGGTCAATCAGCGAGCCGATTTTGCCTTCAAACTGGCTTTTATACGACATAAACGCCATCAGCACGCCTACCGTAAACGCCCCGTCCAACACCGAAACCGCGCCCCAGTACACAATCAGGATATTCGCCACGCCAAATAAAAAGCTGTTGGCAAAACCGAACAACGCGGACAACTTCTGCGAAGTCAAACCCGTGTTGACCGTATCCACAAACAAATTCAGCCAAGTGCTGTGCCGCTGCGCGGTTTTGTCAAACAGCTTCACCGTCTGAATTCCGCGCACCGTTTCCATAAAATAGCTGCTCTGCTTGGCGGCATGAACCAGATTCTCTTCCGTAGCGTGGCGCAGCGGGTAATACGCCGCCCAACGAATCAGCACATAAACCAGCAAAGTTATCAGCACTACCGCCGACAGCTTCACGCTGTACAACAGCATCAGCCCCAGCGTAAACACCGCCATCAGGCTGTTTAACACCAGCACGAAAAACGTGGAAGTGAGCGTGCTTTGGATGCTGTCCACCTCGCCGAAACGCGACACCACATCGCCCAAATGCCGCTTGGCAAAATACGCCACAGGCAAATCCAGCAAACGGCGGAATACATTGGCTTTCCATTGGATATTGAGCGAAGTTGCCAAAAACATCCCCGCCCACGTCTGCACCAGCGACACCAACTGCTGCACCACCATCAGCAGCCCGAAGCCCAAAGCCAGCGTAAGCAGTAAATCACGGTCTACCGACACAATCGCATGGTCAATCACCCACTGCATAAAAAACGGGCTGGCCAGCGCAAACACCTGCAACGCCGCCGCCAATAATAAAAGCTGAAACAGAGAACGTTTCAGCCCCACTACCCCGCGCAGCATCAGCAGAATTCGGATTTTCTTCGCTTCGCGCTTTTCCTCAAACTGCGTGTTCGGCATCAGCTCCAAGGCAATCCCCGTAAAGCGCCGCGACACCTCGTCCATGCGGATTTTCTGCAAACCCGAAGCGGGGTTCATAATCGTGATACCGCCATGAGACACCGATTGCAACACTACAAAATGGTTCAAATCCCAATGCAGGATACAAGGCAGGCGCAGATTTGCCAGCTCGTCCAATTCCAAACGCAGCGGGCGCGGCGTAAGGTTCAGCGCATGGGCATAGCGCACCAAATCCGCCAGCGTCGCCCCTTTGAGCGACAAAGAAAAACGCGCCCGCAAATGGCGCAAATCCGTGTGGAAACCGTGAAACCCCAACACCGAAGCCAAACACGCCAAACCGCATTCCGCCGCTTCGGTTTGCAATATCACGGGCAGGCGGCGGGAAAAACCGAAGGACAGGCGGGAAAGATAGTCGGGCATAGGGGCGTTCTTTGTTGGAGCAGTGGAGATAAACAGTTTTAGGCAGCCTGAAAGACTGTAGGGTGGGCATTTATGCCCACGCGTTTTTGGGAAATTACTTAAAAATAGTGGGCAACAAGTGCCCACCCTATTTGTTAAAACTATTTTGTTTTGCCATTAACTATATTCAAAAGCCTGCCGCCACATCAAGGTCTCGTTGATGTTGGGCAAATATTTGAGCAAATGTCCCTCTTCCGTTTAAATAACCTTCTGCAGCTGCGGCGGTAACCTGTCCTCCTACACCTGAAATTATTGCATTTTTTGATGCTCCACCAACCAAACCGCCTAATGCTGCACCTGCATAACCTTCTGCTGTAGTGCCATTGCCATTTAACTGACCAAGTACGCCATACAATGCCATGTTTCCACCTGCATTTTTAGCAATGTAACGTCCAATCGGGCTTGTTACTGCCGCATATGTTGCACGTCCTGCCAACACAGCTGCATTTCCAATTGCAGCCATAGTTGATGATAAATCCATCCCCCCAGATACATGATTGAGCTCTTGAATGGTTAATTCACGCATTTTATTTACCTTTCAATAATAACTTATTTAAAACAGGAATAAAAATCATCCAATGGACAAGCAAATTAACAATGTGGACAAGACGTTTTCCATATTCCAATTTTATTTCTATCGGAATGAGAAATCTGTAAAATAAAGCTGCTTCCATACCTACCAGAAACACTATTATCCATTGCTTGGTATTAGGGCTGAATTTATCCCAAATTTGTTTTATCTTACCCATAAAAATTCCCTTAATTGCAATCTAATTCTACAGCCTACCATAACCCCAAATTGCATCCAAGTGGTTTTATGTTTAAGATGCGTGCAGGGTAAATTAATTTACATGGCGAAAACAGGGCGCAATCCAACAATTTTCGCCGTGATTTCTGTCATAATCCGTCAGTTTTCATTAAAAAACGAAAGAAAAAACCATGCTTGATTTTAAAAAAGTCCGCACATTGCGG
>CAUVGV010000241.1:0-2991 GCA_963551505.1 uncultured Kingella sp. | reverse complement strand
CTCGTCGGGCTCATAACCCGAAGGTCGTAGGTTCAAATCCTGCCCCCGCAACCAAATTTCAACCGCTTGGTATTCCAAGCGGTTTTGTTTTATCTTTTGCGTTTTTATTGGTACATATCAGGTATAATAAGCAAAATTTTACTGTTTTCTTGCGGGATGGATTTATGCTACCCAACGATGAAATTATTATTCATGGTACAACTAGCGATGGCAAAGTGTTTCGCCCGAGCGATTGGGCGGAACGGTTGTGCGGTATTCTTTCATCGTTTAGCAAGGATAATCGGCTGTCGTATCATGAATGGGTGCGCCCTGCACTGTTGAATAAAGTTCGCTGCGTGGAAGTTTCGCCTAACCTTGAAGAAATCAATCCTAATATGTTTCGTTTTTTAATGGATTTTGCGGCAGATAATGATTTGCAGATTATGCGTGGCTCGGATTTTAGTAATCATAGGCAGCCTGAAAATCAAATTGCAAAATCTGCTAAAAACGATAAATTCGTTGTTAAAGAAAAAGTAGAAACAGAACAAAATTTTGAAAAAAAAGAGGAAGCTACTAGCCATGTGCGCGAAATTTTGCCCAAAGAAACGGCAAGCGTATTTGCAGCATTGAGCGTATTGCGTCCTACGCTTAACGATATCAATCAATTTGTAGAACAAGTCAATAATGTGCAGCGCGCGCAAGGCTATCGTTTGCTTGGGCTGTTTGAAGCAGGTAAAACCAACGCGGTTGCTGTGTGTGGTTTTCGTGAAAAAACCGATTTGGTTAGCGGGCGGCATATTTATATTGATGATTTGATTACTATCCCTCAAAGTCGTCGCCGTGGGTATGCTTCGCGTTTATTGGATAAAGTGCATCAAATTGCTGTGGAACAAGGCATTACACAAATTCATGTTGATTGTCATGTAGGCAGCGAACGGACGATTGCTCATCGTGTCTATTTTCAACAAGGTTTTGAGATTCAGTCGTATCACTTTGTTTGTCAGACCAGTTTAGATTAACACTATTTATTCGTTTTCAGGCTGCCTATAATGATATAAGGCAGCCTGAAACCATTATTCGCTATGAAAAATACCTTATTAAATAGAATATTTACTTGGTTTGAAACCCGAGTAGAACCTTACCCCGAAGCATCTCCTGTTACCCCGTCCAAAGGATTATTTCGTTTTATTTGGAGTAATTTGGAAGGCGTGCGCGTGTGGATACTGGTGTTAGCGGTTTTTACCGCAGGCATCGGCATCATGGAAGCCCTGCTGTTTCAATTTATGGGCAAATTAGTGGATTGGCTTGGTAAATTCACCCCCGAAACATTGTTCGCTGAAAAAGGCTGGGCATTGTTTGGTATGGTTGCGATGATGATATTTGCCGTTTTTTGGCACTTTGTTGCATCCAATGTGCGCTTGCAAACTTTGCAAGGTGTTTTTCCGATGCGCTTGCGTTGGAATTTTCACCGCTTGATGTTGAATCAATCACTTGGTTTTTATCAAGACGAATTTGCAGGGCGCGTATCCGCCAAAGTGATGCAAACTGCGCTTGCCGTGCGCGATGTGGTAATGACCATCGCCGATATGGTAATTTACATTTTCGTCTATTTTTTAACTTCGGGGCTGATTTTAGCGGCAATGGATAGTTGGTTGCTGGTGCCATTTGCCTTGTGGATAGTGTCGTTCGCGCTGATGATGAAACTGTTGATGCCGAAACTTGGTAAAACCGCGCAAGCGCAAGCGGATGCACGCAGCTTGATGACGGGGCGCATTACCGATGCTTATTCTAATATCGCCACCGTCAAACTGTTTTCGCACGGCTCACGCGAAGCGCAATACGCCAAGCAGTCTATGGACGAATTTATGGTAACCGTATATGCCCAAATGCGGTTTGCCACATTGTTGCAAACGTGGAGTTTTATCATCAATTCATCGCTCACATTATCCACCGCCGCGCTGGGCGTTTGGCTGTGGCATGGTGGGCACGTTGGCGCAGGTGCAGTTGCCACGGCTACTGCTATGGCATTGCGGCTCAATGGTTTATCGCAATTTATCATGTGGGAATCGGCGCGGCTGTTTGAAAATATTGGCATAGTATCAGATGGCATGACCACCTTGTCTAAACCGCAAACTATTTTGGATAAACCTGCTGCATTACCGTTGAGAGTGGAACAAGGCAACATCAGTTTTAACCACGTTGATTTTTCTTACGAAGCAGGTAAACCCTTGTTAAACGACTTTAATCTGAACATTAAAGCGGGCGAAAAAGTGGGTTTAATTGGGCGCAGCGGCGCAGGTAAATCCACGATTGTGAATTTATTGTTGCGTTTTTACGAACCACAAAGTGGCACAATTGAAATTGATGGGCAAAACATCAATGACATCACGCAAGAAAGCTTACGCGCCCAAATTGGCTTGGTAACGCAAGATACCAGTTTGTTGCATCGCTCCGTGCGCGACAACATTGTGTATGGCAGACCCGATGCCACAGATGAAGAGATGTTTCAGGCTGCCGAACGCGCCGAAGCAGCGGGCTTTATTCCCAATCTATCAGATGCAAAAGGCAGAACAGGCTATGATGCGCACGTTGGTGAGCGTGGTGTGAAATTATCGGGAGGACAACGCCAACGCATCGCCATCGCCCGTGTAATGCTCAAAGATGCGCCGATTTTGCTGTTGGATGAAGCTACCAGCGCATTGGACAGCGAAGTGGAAGCCGCCATCCAAGAAAGTTTGGATAAAATGATGGAGGGCAAAACCGTTATCGCAATTGCCCACAGGTTATCCACAATCGCTGCGATGGATAGATTGATTGTGTTGGATAAAGGGCGAATTGTAGAAGAAGGCACACACGCAGAATTGTTAGCAAACAATGGTTTATATGCGAAATTGTGGACACATCAAAGCGGCGGATTTTTGCCTGAGCAGGTGGAACAATAAGCATAAGGGTGGTGCCCTAAAAAGTATGCTGCCTATTTTTTAATCATCACACATAACTATTATTTACATA
>CAUVGV010000240.1:0-3001 GCA_963551505.1 uncultured Kingella sp. | reverse complement strand
GTGGTTGGCGCGGGGGGCGGTGGTGAGATTGGTGCGGTTGAGGCGGGTGGGGGGCATGGGGGGAGTCCTTACATTTCGCTCATAGTGGACGAATCAACGCCGTATAAGGCTGTGTGGGGCAACTATATCGCACAAATATAACACTTTTTTTGTTGCTAATACCTGATAAAACAAAGGCAGCCTGAAAACCGTATTTTCCGTTTTCAGGCTGCCTCCAACACCCTGTCCACCATCGCCAGCATTTCCTGCCAATGCGCCACCATGATTTTCGTGATATTCAACCGCCGCAGGGTATCGCTTAATAATACGCTCGTTACCTGTCCAAATGGCTGCTGGCTTCGTCCCCAAACAAACCCTTTTCAGGCTGCCTCAAAGAGTAAAGAAACGTTAAACCCAGCATTTCTGCACCCCGCTTGCTTTAAACCCATCTTACCCATCCCCAAATGGGCAGCCTAAATGTGATAGAATCCGCCCCATTTGCCGCAAATCTAGCGTACCTAAACGCACAAAGGAAACCCATCAATGCTAACCAAAATCGCCAAAAAAATCTTCGGCAGCCGCAACGACCGCTTGCTGAAACACTACCGAAAAATCGTATCCAAAATCAACAGTTTGGAATCAGAAATCAAAGCGTTAAGCGACGAACAACTGCAAGCCAAAACCGCAGAATTTAAACAACGCCTCGCCAACGGCGAAACGCTGGACGACATCCTGCCCGAAGCCTTTGCTGTGTGCCGCGAAGCCTCCGTGCGCGTGCTCGGTATGCGCCATTTTGATGTGCAACTGATTGGCGGCATGGTGCTGCACGATGGCAAAATTGCCGAAATGCGCACAGGCGAAGGCAAAACCCTTGTTGGTACGCTGCCCGTGTACCTTAACGCCCTAGCAGGCAAAGGCGCGCACGTGGTAACCGTAAACGACTACCTAGCCGAGCGCGATGCAGGCATCATGCGCCCGCTCTACAATTTTCTCGGATTGAGCGTGGGCGTTATTTTGAGCAACATGGATTCATTCCACCGCCAACAAGCCTACGGCAGCGACATCACCTACGGCACGAACAACGAATTCGGCTTTGACTACCTGCGCGACAACATGGTGGATGACATCTACAACAAAGTCCAACGCGAGCTTAACTTCGCCGTGGTGGACGAAGTGGACAGCATCCTGATTGACGAAGCGCGCACGCCGCTGATTATTTCCGGACAAGCCAATGACAACGTTGAGCTGTACCAAATCATGAACCAAGTGCCCGCCCATCTCACGCCGCAAGAAAAAGAAGACAGTCCCGAAGGCGATTACTGGGTGGACGAGAAAAATATGCAAGTCGTGTTATCCGAGCAAGGGCACGAACACGCCGAGCAAATTCTCACCCAACTGGGCTTGCTGCAAGAAAACGAATCGCTTTACGCCTCAAACAACATCATGCTGATGCATCATCTGATGGCAGCATTGCGCGCCCACACCCTATTCCATCGTGATCAACATTATGTAGTGAAACCCAACGAAGAAGGGCAGCCTGAAATCGTGATTGTGGACGAACACACAGGCCGCCTGATGGACGGGCGACGCTGGTCAGACGGCTTGCACCAAGCGGTAGAAGCCAAAGAAGGCGTGGAAGTGCAAAAAGAAAACCAAACCCTTGCCAGCATCACCTTCCAAAACTACTTCCGCCTATACACCAAACTATCGGGCATGACTGGCACGGCAGACACCGAAGCCTACGAATTCCAATCCATCTACGGCTTGGAAACCGTCATCATCCCCACCAACAAGCCCATCCAGCGCAAAGACTTCAACGACCAAATCTTCCGCACCGCCGAAGAAAAATACGAAGCCGTTGTCAAAGACATCAAAGACTGCTACGAGCGCGGGCAGCCTGTGTTGGTGGGCACAACCACGATTGAAAACTCCGAACTCGTGTCGCACCTGCTCAAACGCGAAGGCTTACCGCACAACGTGTTGAACGCCAAAGAACACGAGCGCGAAGCCCTGATTGTTGCCCAAGCAGGCAAACCCAAAATGATTACCGTCGCCACCAACATGGCAGGGCGCGGTACCGACATCGTGTTAGGCGGCAACGTGCAACACCAAGCCGATGCCATCCGCGCCGATGAATCGCTTACAGACGAGCAAAAACAAGCGCAAATCAAAGCGTTGGAAGATTCGTGGGAAGCGGAACACAAAGCCGTGGTAGAAGCAGGTGGCTTGCACATCATCGGCACCGAACGCCACGAAAGCCGCCGCATTGACAACCAGTTGCGCGGACGCGCAGGACGACAAGGCGACCCTGGTTCAAGCCGCTTCTATCTATCGTTTGAAGACCCGCTATTGCGCTTGTTCGCGCTGGATCGCGCCGCCGCCATCCTCAATCGCCTCGCGCCCGAGCCGGGGGTGGCAATTGAAGCCAACATTTTGACGCGCCAAATTGAAAACGCCCAACGCAAAGTGGAAGGGCGCAACTTTGATATGCGTAAACAAGTGTTGGAATACGACGACGTCGCCAACGACCAACGCCGCGTGCTGTACCATCAACGCAACGAAATTTTGGGCAGCAAAGACATCAGCGAATTGGTGAAAGATTGGCGCGCCACCGTGATTGGCGGCATTGTGGATATGTATATGCCCGCCGACAGCATGGAAGAGCAATGGGACATCCCCGCCTTGATGACGAAATTGGCTGGCGAGTTTAACGTTCATGTGGACGTTGCAGGCTGGCTCAAAGAGGACAACACGCTGGAAAACGAAGAGGTAAAAGAGCGCGTGCTGGCGCAAGTGGATGCCGAATACCAAGCCAAAAAAGATTTGGTGGGCGATGAAGTGTTTAGCAACTTTGAGCGCAGCGTCGTGTTGCAAGTAGTGGACACGCAATGGCGCGAACACCTTGCGGCGATGGATTATTTGCGCCAAGGCATCGGCTTGCGGGGCTACGCGCAAAAAGACCCCAAACAGGAATACAAGCGCGAAGCCTTTGCCATGTTCCAAAATCTATGGAACAACATCC
>CAUVGV010000239.1:0-3012 GCA_963551505.1 uncultured Kingella sp. | reverse complement strand
CTTTCATGGGGAAGGTTGCATCTGCTTTTACAGTAGTAGATAAAGGACTTGATTTAATCGGCAAAACATCAGATGTTTTAGAAAAAATCTCATAACAAAATTTCAACACCCCATGCAAAACTACCGCCAAAAACTCAAACCCATCCTAATCGTTGCCATCGTGATGCTGATTTTTTCCGCGCTAGACGGCAAAATCACCAACCAAGAATGGTACACCTTCGGCGTGATTTGCCTGCTGGTGATCCCCTTTTGGACCATGTGGGACATCAACACCCGCAACGCAGGCAAATTCAGGCTGCCGCTTTATGCGCTGGGCACATTCATCGGCATATTCGGCGCAAACTATATGCTGCGCGAACACACCCTTGACAGCCTTTTGATTAGCCCGCTGATTTACGCCGCCGTGTTCACATGGCTGCAAAGCCTGAGCGATAAACACCTGCCGCCCAAATAGGCAGCTTGAAAAACCCTTTCTCAAACACCACCAACACAAAGGAAACCCCACCATGTTAATCCTACAAACCGAGCGCGACGCGCTGCTCAAACCCCTGCAAACCGCCACCGGCATCGTGGAGCGCAAACACACGCTGCCGATTTTGGCTAACGTGTTGCTGGAAAGCAAAGGCGGCAAAGTGCACATTCTCGCCACTGATTTGGAAATCCAAATCCACACCCAAGGCGCAGACAACGACAAAGGCGATTTCCAACTCACCACCAACGCCAAAAAACTGCAAGACATCCTGCGCGCCCTGCCCGAAAACGCCACCGTGCAACTGGATTTAGACGAACACAAGCTCACGCTCAAAGCAGGCAAATCGCGCTTTAACTTGCAAACCCTGCCGCCCGCCGATTTCCCCACCATGAACATCAGCGAAACCACCCACACCCAGTTCTCCCTGCCGCAAGAAACGCTGAAACACATGATTAACCAAGTGCAATACAGCATGGCGGTGCAAGATATTCGCTATTATCTCAACGGTTTACTGCTGCAAGTGGAAGGCAACCAGCTGCGCCTTGTCGCCACCGATGGGCATCGACTTGCCTATGCCAGCACCACTATTGAAGCCGAGTTGGCAAAACAAGATGTGATTTTGCCGCGCAAAACCGTGCTGGAATTGGTGAAACTGCTCAACCAGCCCAAAGAAGCCATCCAAATTGAGCTGCTGGACAACCAAGTGCGCTTCCAATGCGGCGACACCACCATCGTCAGCAAAGTCATCGACGGCAAATTCCCCGACTACAACCGCGTGATTCCGCTGGACAACGACAAAATTTTCGTCATCAACCGCGCCACGCTGCTGGGCGCGTTGGAACGCTCCGCCATTCTTGCCAACGAAAAATTCCGCGGCGTGCGGCTGCAACTGAGTGGAGGCAGCCTGAAAATCTCGTGCAGCAACAGCGAGCAAGAAGAAGCCAGCGAAGAATTGGAAATCGCCTACGCGGGCGAAGCGTTGGAAGTGGGCTTCAACATCCAATTCTTGATGGACGTGCTGCGCAGCGTAAGCAGCGACGACATTCAACTCGCCTTTGGCGATGCCAACCGCTCCACGCTGATTACCATCCCCAATAATCCCGAGTTCAAATATATTGTGATGCCAATGCGCATTTAAGCGTGCTCACTCGTTTTCAGGCTGCATCTAATCGTGCATGGATAAGGCAGCCTGAAAAATATAAATCCACGAAAGATAAACCATGATTACCCACCTAACCGGCAAACTCACCGAAAAACATCCCCCGCAAATCACCCTAGATGTAAACGGCGTTGGCTACGAACTGGAAGTCTCCATGCAAACTTTTTACCAACTGCCCAACATCGGCGACAGCCTCCACATCCACACCCAGTTCATCGTGCGCGAAGATGCCCATTTGCTGTTCGGCTTTGCCAATAAAACCGAACGCGCCACTTTTCGCCAGTTGCTGAAAGTGAGCGGCATTGGCGCGAAAACCGCGCTGGGCATCCTATCCGCGTTCACCGCCGATGAACTCGCCGCCGCCATCGCGCAAGAAGACATCAAACGCCTATCTGCTGCGCCTGGTATCGGCAAAAAAACCGCCGAGCGTATGATTTTGGAACTGCGCGGCAAACTCGCCCCCACCAGCGGCGAGGCAACAGGCTTATTCGCCCCCGCCGCCGCGCCCGATGCCGGCGAAGACATCGTCAGCACGCTGCTGGCGTTGGGCTACAACGAACGCGAAGCCCGCGCTGCCGCCAAAGGCATCCCCGTCGATGTAGACGTAAGCGAAGGTGTGCGATTGGCGTTGAAAAACCTGATGAAATGATGTTAGGCTTCCAACTCAGGCTGGCTGGCGGGCAAACCCATAGGCAGCCTGAAAACCAACCGACCAATTAATTTCAGGCTGCCCTGTAACGCATAATCCCACACCCTATCACTTCAAAAGGAATCAAAATGAGCCAAACCCCTGCTATTCTCCAATCCCTTCCCATCGGACAAAAAATCGGCATCGCCTTTTCGGGCGGGCTGGACACTTCCGCCGCGCTGTTGTGGATAAAACTGAAAGGCGGCAACCCCTATGCCTACACCGCCAACCTCGGGCAACCCGACGAAGACGACTATTCCGCCATCCCGCAAAAAGCCATGGAATACGGCGCGGAAAACGCCCGCCTGATTGACTGCCGCAGACAGCTTGCCTGCGAGGGCATCGCTGCCATCCAATGCGGCGCGTTCCATGTTTCCACCGGCGGCATGCCTTATTTCAACACCACCCCGCTCGGGCGCGCCGTAACGGGCACCGCGCTGGTCGCCGCCATGAAACAAGACGACGTAAACATCTGGGGCGACGGCAGCACCTATAAAGGCAACGACATCGAACGCTTCTACCGCTATGGCTTGTTGACCAACCCCGCGCTCAAAATCTACAAACCGTGGCTGGACCAACAGTTCATCAACGAATTGGGCGGGCGCGAAGAAATGTCCAAATACCTGATTGCCAACGGGTTTGACTACAAAATGTCGGTGGAAAAAGCCTATTCCACCGATTCCAATATGCTCG
>CAUVGV010000238.1:0-3030 GCA_963551505.1 uncultured Kingella sp. | reverse complement strand
ATGGACGAACCCACCAACCACATGGACATGGAAAGCATCGAATCGCTCAACATGGCACTGGAAAAATACAACGGCACGCTGATTTTCGTATCGCACGACCGCCAGTTCGTCTCCTCGCTCGCCACGCAGATTATTGAATTGGACGGCAACGGCGGGTATGAACATTACTTGGGCGATTATGAAAGCTATTTGGAGAAAAAAGGGGTTTGATTGCTGAGAAGGCAGCCTGAAAACGGAGAAACAGTTTTCAGGCTGCCTTTGGCATTTCGTTTTAACAAACCTGAGAACGCACGATGACGATTACCCTACGCACGCCTGCTCAATGCGACGCAGCCACCGACCCACGCCATTTAAAGCAGCCTGAAATCCCCCAAACCCACTTTTCAGGCTGCCTTTTCCCCTAAATTTGAACAAGGATTCTCATCATGGCAAAAAAGAAAACCACCCTCCCCAAAAACTTCCGCGAACTCTGCCAAGCAGGCGACCTCGCCGCCCTGCAAGCCATCTATGCCGACACCGACATCAACGCCGTCGAGCGCGGCGGCGGAAAAATGCACCCGCTGGCAATGCGCGACACCCCGCCCGCCTTCATGCAATGGCTGATCGACCACGGCGCAGACCCCAACTTCCAACGCACCGCCGACGACAGCCCGCCGCTCTATCACCAAGTCCAAGCAGGCAATACCGAGCAAGCCGCCGTGCTGCTGCAAAACGGCTCCGATGCCAATTACGCCAACGAGTTCGGCAACACCATCCTCCATTTCGCCCAAACCGCGCCGCTGGTCAAACTCCTGCTGGCGCACGGCGCCAACCTCGCCGCCAAAAACCGGCGCGGGCAAACCCCGTTTGACAGCCTGTTGGACGATGCCCCGCTCTCCGACAGAATTGCCGACATGATTGCCTGCACCGAAATCTATTTGCAGGCCGGCATGACCATCACCGAACAGCAGCGCGAGCAGGTGGCATGGTTGCGCGACCATTACGACGAACACATGGAACGCTTTGAAGTCCCCCACACCCCCGAAGGCTACGCCGCCCTGTGCCGCCTGTGCGAAATGTTCGGCGTTGCCCCCGAACCCGTGCGCGAAGAACCGCAGCCCGTACCCACCGCCCCGATTGTGCTTGCAGGCGATACCCTGTGGGACCAATACACCAACGGCTGGGACGCACTCGTGCCGCCATCGAGACACGCCGCCACCGTGCAGGGCGAAATCATCCGCATCGCAGGGCGCATCCGCGACGAGCTGCTGCGCAACGCCATGGGCAACTGGGGCAGGGAATACCGCAAAATGATCAACGCCTTCCCCAAATACGCCAAACTGGGCACACCGCTGACTGCCGAACAGCTCGCAGAAATCGCCCACATCCAAAAAAACATTTTGGACGACGACGGCACACTCTCCCAACGCTTGTGCGAACTTGCCGCGCAATGGGTGGCGCAAAACCCCGAACCGATAGCCTTGGGCGAAACGGCGTATAAAATCTGAACGAAAGGCAGCCTGAAACGGAAAATATCGTTTTCAGGCTGCCTCACTTCGCTCAAAATCTCTCCAACAGGATACCGCCATCATGCTCCCCACATTCCCACCTCAATACACCCAATTCCTCCACACCCTCGGCAACGCCGACACCCACCCCATCGGCGCCGATTTCGGTGTCTATCTATACAGCCGCGCCCACCTCGCCGAGCGCAACGAAACCTACGCCGTCGCCCAAGATGCGCCTGATTACTGGATGATTGAACAAGACGGCGACATCGCATTCTTTATCCACCACAGCGGCGACGACGAAACCATTTACGCCTGCGATTTAGGTGCGCTGGGCACTATCCCCATGACCATCGTGGCAACTGATATTGATGCTTTTGTCCGCCAGATTGAGCAAAGCGGCGGGTATGAATACTAAAAGGCAGCCTGAAAAGGCTTAATTCAAATTTTGAGATTGGAAATAAAAATGGGCTTTTTAATCGTAATGTTCTGGATGGTAACTTTTTTATTTTTAGCCATTCATTTTTATGCTTTATTGGAATGTTTATTTGTTACCCAGCGTCAGAAAAGACATGAAGAATTTGAAAAAATGAATTTTTACAAAAAAATAATATATTATCCAATAGTCTATCCATTACTCGGACTACCGTTATACTTATTATTTTGTTGGTTTATTTATAAAATATTTATTTTATCTTTATGATTAACTTGCAAACCATTGAGCAAATGCACAACACAAAAGCCATCAAAAGTGGCATTTCCCGATTTTCAGGCTGCCTCTATCGCTTCCCCAAAAGGCAGCCTGAAACCAAAAAAACCGTGCCACCAATAAAGTAACACGGTTTTTCGTTAAGCCAATCTACTGCTTCGTATTTTCCAAGCGAAAGCCCACCTTGCTAATCCCCGCATCTTTCGCCACTTCCAACACTTTGGCAACATTCTCATACGGCGTATCCTTATCCGCATCAATCGCCAATACTGCATCAGGATTGGTTTTCGCCAATTCTTCCAGCTTCACTTTCACCACAGCCAAATCCAATTCATTAGTAGATTCTTCGCCCAGCGTATATTTCCCCGCTGCGGTTACGCCCAAGTTAATCGGCTTCACATCCTGCTTTGGCTGTTCTTTCGTGCTGCTTGTGGTTGGCAAATTGATTTGAATCGAGTGCGTCAAAACAGGCATCGTAATCATAAACACAATCAGCAACACCAACATCACGTCCACCAACGGCGTAACGTTAATATCATTCATCGGCGCATCATCGCCGCCCTCGTTCACATTAAAAGCCATCCTCAATCCTTCCCGTTAAGCAGTTGAACATGAAAATCATGGGCAAAAGTATGCAATTCACGGCTTAAATTCTTGTTGCCGCGTGTAAACACGTTATACGCCAACACCGCAGGAATCGCCGCAAACAAGCCAACAGCCGTTGCCACCAATGCTTCACCAATTGGACCTGCCACCGCAGCAATGCTCATTTGCCCGCTGTTACTGATGTTAATCAAAGCATGGTAAATCCCCCACACCGTGCCCAGCAGCCCC
>CAUVGV010000237.1:0-3036 GCA_963551505.1 uncultured Kingella sp. | reverse complement strand
GGCAAGTTTTAATCAAAGCCCCTTGAATGGGGGCTACTATATAAGGTCGGGCATTTATGCCCGACGTTTTCAAATCTACGGTGTATTTGAGATAAACGCCCGTGTTTGTCGGGCATAAATGCCCGACCTACCTTATAGCAGCCGTTTCAGCGTGCCTACCCCATTGAAAGCAGCCTGAAAACTTTACCTTTCCCCATCAACGTTTGGCACAAAAAATGCTTATTCGCGCCCCAATCTGTTAGAATGTCCAAAATATCATTTTCAGGCTGCCTCAAACCATGTTTACCCCCCTTTCCCCCGAACGCCAACAACGCCTGCGCGACATCAAACTGCTGATTTTAGACGTGGACGGCGTGCTCACCAGCGCGCAACTCTTCATCGGCAGCAACGGCGAAATCATCAAAGCATTCAATACATTAGACGGGCACGGCATCAAAATGCTGCAAAAAACAGGCGTGCAAACCGCCATCATCACCGCCCGCAACGACCCCTCCGTCGCCCACCGCGCCGAGCAGCTTGGCATCAGCCACTACCTGCACGGCGTAGAAAAAAAACAGCAAGCCTTCGCCCAACTCTGCGCCCAAATCAAAATTTCGCCGCAGCATTGCGCCTTTGTGGGCGATGATGTGATTGACCTGCCTGTGATGACCCGCTGCGGCTTTCCCATCGCCGTTGCCAACGCCCACGATTTCGTGAAAGAACACGCGCTCTACACCACGCAAAAAAGCGGCGGCTTTGGCGCAGTGCGCGAAGTAACCGACCTCATCATGCACGCGCAAAACACATTAAGCGATGCCCTAGCCGAGTACATCAAATGAACCGATTTCGCAGCCTCATCTTTCCCCTTGCGCTTGCCCTGATTTTGGGTGGCTTAACCGCATGGCTCGGGCGCGTGAGCGAAGTGGTGATTGAAGCCGTTAAGCTAGACCCCGCCAAACCGCAATACACCATGACGCAAATCCACGGCAAACGCTACGACATTTCAGGCAGCCTGAATCAAGACCTCACCGCCCCGCTGGCATGGCAGTTGCCCGACCAAAAAAACGTTTATTTCCAACAACCCACGCTCAAAACCTACCGCGACAACAACGAACAATATACCGTGTCCAGCCAAACCGCCCGCTACGAAATTGAAAGCAAAAAAGTCTTTTTTGAACAAAACGTGGTGCTCACCAAAAACCCCGATGCCGAACGCCCCGCAGGCAAAGTGGTAACCGATTATTTGAATGTGGACACCCAAACCGAAATCGCCGAAACCGATGCTCTCGTGCAATACGAATACGGACGCTCGCACGGCACCGCCACAGGCTTAACCTACGACAACAAAAACGGCTTGCTCAACCTCAAATCCAAAGTGAAAGCACAAATCTATGACCTCAAACGCCCTTAAAACTACACTCCTTGCCGCCGCGCTCGCCCTAGGCAGCCTGAACGCCTACGCTCTAGAAAGCGACCGCCAGCAGCCCATCTCCATTGATGCCGACCAAGGCTCGCTAGACCAAAAAAACCAAGTAACCGTGTTCACCGGCAACGTCATCATCACGCAAGGCACAATCAATATGCGTGCCAACGCCGTGCGCGTGGTGCAAGACCAAAACGGCAACCAAACCATGAACGCCCAAGGCAGCCCCGTTTACTTCCGCCAAGAGCTAGACAACAACAAAGGCATCGCCGAAGGCTGGGGCGACCGAGCCGAATACGTTTCTGCCAACCACACAGTAAAACTGGTGGGCAACGCCAAAGTGCGCCGCGGCGGTGACGTGGCCACCGGCAACGCCATCAGCTACAACACGCAAACCGAGGTTTATACCGTGCTGGGCGGCAACGCCACAGGCAGCAAAAACAACCCGCGCGTGCATATTGTTATCCAGCCCTCCACCGCGCAGAGCGATAAGAAAAAATAACGGATAGGCAGCCTGAAACCAAGCTGCACGGTTTTCAGGCTGCCTTATCCGTATTCGTTTCATAATGTAAACATCTGCGCCCACCATGCCCAAATCATTTTCAGGCTGCCTCAATCATGCGCCATCCTCAACGCGCAGAATAAAACCCACGCCGCCAAAGCGAAAAACCCAAGGCAGCCTGAAACGCAGTTCGGCGCAGCCAAAACCACCCCCGAGTTTCTACCATGACCCAACCCGCCCATCTCCATGTATCAGGCTTGCAAAAAGCCTTCAAAAAACGCCAAGTCGTGAAAAACTTCTCGCTGGATATTGAAAGCGGCGAAGTCATCGGCTTGCTCGGGCCCAACGGCGCAGGCAAAACCACCAGCTTTTACATGATAGTCGGGCTGATTGCCGCCGATGCAGGCAGCATCACGCTCAACGGCGAAGAGCTGCGCCACAGCCCCATCCACCAACGCGCCCAAGCAGGCATCGGCTATCTGCCGCAAGAAGCCTCCATCTTCCGCAAAATGACGGTAGAACAAAACATCCGCGCCATTTTGGAAATCCGCCTGCGCGACAAGCATCAAATTGAAACCCAGCTCAACAAACTGCTCGCCGATCTCAACATTGAACGCCTGCGCCACAGCCCTGCGCCTGCCCTATCAGGGGGCGAACGCCGCCGCGTAGAAATCGCCCGCGTGCTGGCGATGCAGCCAAGATTTATTTTGTTAGACGAACCCTTTGCCGGCGTCGATCCCATCGCCGTGATTGATATTCAAAAAATCATTGAATTCTTGAAAGAACGCGGCATCGGCGTGCTCATCACCGACCACAACGTGCGCGAAACCCTGCGCATTTGCGACCGCGCCTACATTATCAGCGATGGCACCGTGCTTGCCACAGGAAAACCCGAAGAGCTGGTGAATAACGAACAAGTCCGAGCCGTTTATCTCGGTGAAAATTTTGATTACTAACACAACAACAATAATAAGTTATGAGCAGTACAAACATCCAACTCAAACTCAGGCAAACCCAGCAGCTCAGCCAAAATATGCAGCAATCCTTGCGTGTTTTGCAGATGTCGGGCATTGAAATTGAACGCGAAGTAGAAGACTGGCTCGCCGATAATCCCCTGCTTGACCGCGTAGAG
>CAUVGV010000236.1:0-3049 GCA_963551505.1 uncultured Kingella sp. | reverse complement strand
TGCCCTCGGTGATGTCCATGATTTCGTTTTCGTTCAGGAAAGACGTTTCCAAGTCAATTTGGGTAAATTCAGGCTGCCTATCGGCGCGCAAATCTTCATCGCGGAAGCATTTGGTGATTTGGTAGTAACGGTCAAAACCGGCCACCATCAACAGTTGTTTGAAGAGCTGCGGCGATTGCGGCAGGGCGAAAAATTCGCCGGGGTGTACGCGGCTGGGCACGAGGTAGTCGCGCGCGCCCTCGGGGGTGGAGCGGGTGAGCATCGGCGTTTCGATATCGATAAAGCCCTGCTCGTCGAGATAGCGGCGCACGCCCATGGCGACTTGATAGCGCAGGCGCAGATTGCGTTGCATCACGGGGCGGCGCAGGTCAATCACGCGGTTTTGCAGGCGCACGGTTTCGCTGATGTTTTCGTCGTCAATCATAAACGGCGGCGTGGCAGCGGAGTTCAAAATCTCAATTCCTTTGGCGAGAATTTCAATTTTGCCCGATACCATTTTGTCGTTGGTGGTGCCTTCGGGGCGGTTGCGCACGCGTCCTGTGATGCTCAACACGAACTCGTTACGCGCCGAATCCGCCAGTGCAAAGGCTTCGGGCGTGTCGGGGTCTATCACCACTTGCACGATGCCTTCGCGGTCGCGCAGGTCAATAAAAATCACTCCGCCGTGGTCGCGGCGGCGGTGCACCCAACCTTTTACGGTTACGGTTTGGTCTAGATAGGCTTCGTTGATTAAGCCGCAGTAGTTGGTACGCATGGTTTTCTTTCTAAATTAAGATAGATTGTTTGAATAAAACGGTTGCGCGTTTGCTTGAAACGAAAACGCGGATTTTAATGCTTTACTGTGTTTTCAGGTAGTCTATGCGACTATTTAATGGGTTTATTTGCATCATCAGGCATTTCGTCCCAAAAATCGCTGTCTAATTTTTTAATGGTAAAGGTTTACTCGGTTTGCATACCAACATCATAGCGGTAGATATATTCAGCTAATTGCAAGCCATCAATTAAGACCACTCGGGTAGATGAAAGATTTTGTGCATAATGAATGGCTTCGGCAGAATATCGTGCCGTAGTAATGAAAACACCTTTATCGGCGTGTTGTCCTTGTAATGCGCCAACAAATGCTTGAATGTAAGGGCGACCAATGGTGTCATCGGTTTGATAACGTTTGGCTTGAATAAAAATTCTGCCTAGCCCTAATACATCTTCGCGGATTTCGCCATCTATGCCACCATCGTGGCTTGGGCGCGTTACTTGGGCAGATTTTTCTAGCCTGCCGCCGTAGCCCATTTTTTGCAATAAATCAATGACTAGCTTTTCAAAAGCCTGCGATGTTTTGCTTAAAATGGTATCTAAAATTTCGCGGTAAACTTCTTGGCGAATGGCATGGAATGAGGCTTCAAGCTGTTCTTTTGGGGTAATGTTTACTTCTTCTACATCAACGGTTATTTCTTGGTTATCTAATTTTTGCGTTTGTTCGCGCTCTGCCATTTTTTGTTTGATGTAGGCTGTAATTTCCGCTTCACTTTTTGACGCATATCTTTTGCCTAAATCGGTAATCGTGTAATGACCGCGTTTGGGGCGTGTGAGTAATCCGCTTAACGCGAGATAACTCAATGCCCAAGAGATGCGGTCAGCCAATATCGCGCCGTTGCCTGATTCGTATTCTTGCGCGATGTCTTCGTCACTCAAATTAAAATGTGCTGCAATCGGTTCAACTAATTGAGCTTTGCGCCAGATTCCACCATTGGCTAAATGTTTGAGAATGTACAAACGGAGATTTTCAAAAGATGGGACAGTCATATTGGGGAATGGATAGATTGAGCTTTATCAAATTCATTCTTTTAGGCAGCCTGAAAACGCTTAGGCAGCCTGAAATGGCTTATTCGGCTTTGCCAAATACTTGCGTTAAATGCTGCGCGTAATCGGCGAAATAGCGTTCAGGCTGCGGGTTTTTGACGACATCATTGCAGATAAAGGTGGGCAGCGGGCGCATGCCTAAAAATTCGTTGGCTTTGTGAAAATGCAGATAAACGCCGTCCACGCCTGCGCCGTCAAAAAAATCGCCCGCGCGGGTAAAGGCTTCAATGGGGGCATTCCATGTGAGCGACAGCATATGGTGTTTGCCATGCAGCAAGCCGCCTGTGCCGTAGCCTTCGGTGGGGGTGGCGCTGTGTCGCCCATCGCTGGCAAATAGTTTGCCTGCGCCTGCGGAAAAGACTTTGTCCATGTATTCTTTAACTGTCCACGGCTCGCCCATCCACCATGCGGGCATTTGCCAAATCACGGCATCTGCCCATAGGATTTTTTCTACTTCTGCTTGGGCATCGTAGCCGTTTTCTATCACGGTTTCTTGGGTGTGATGCCCTAGCGAGGCGAGGGTTTGCTGGGCGAGGGTGTGCAGGCTGTGGTTGAGTTTGCCTTGTGAGTGTCCGAAGGCTTTGCCGCCGTCTATTAAGAGAATGTTCATGAGGGTGTCCTTGCTGTTTGTAGGGAAAGGGATTGGGCAGACTGAAAAGGTTTAATTAGTGATGCTCTTATCATTATTTTTCGCTTCTGCTTTTTCAGGCTGCCCTATGCTGGGCGAATCGCTGGGCATCACCATGCCGAGGGAAATAACGTATTTTAGAGCTTCGTCCACGTTCATGTTGAATTGGCGGATGTCGCTGCGGCGCACCATAATGTAGTAGCCGCCTGTGGGGTTGGGCGTGGTGGGGACGTACACGGAAACGTAGTCAGTTTGCTCGGGCAGGGCTTGAGCGACGGCTTGTGGCACTTCGCCTGATACAAATGCAATTGTCCAAATATTGGGCTGGGGAAAGGGAATGAGCACGGGGGTTTGGAATGAGCGTGCGTTGTCGGACAATAGGCTTTCGGATACTTTTTTTACGCTGGAATAGATGGATTTTACTACGGGGATGCGCCCGAGCAGGCTGTCCCATGCTTCTAGAAATTTACGCCCGAGCATATTGGCGGCGAAGATGCCTGTTATCAGCAAGACGATGATGGCGATGATGAAGCCTTGCCCTGGGATGTTAAAGCCGATGTAGTT
>CAUVGV010000235.1:0-3052 GCA_963551505.1 uncultured Kingella sp. | reverse complement strand
AACACCTGTTTGACACCATGCAAGCATGGGCAGGCTACGGCAACAAAATCAGCCTACACGAACTATGCCAAATCCACATCCCCACGTCCAAAGACGGCATAGACGGCAGCCAAGTATGGGACTATATCCAAGAAGGGCGCGTGAGCGAAGTCGCCGACTACTGCGCCCGCGATGTCGCCGCCACGCGCGAAGCGTATTACCGATTAACATTTCAGGCAGCCTGAAAAAAGGAAACCACCATGCAAATTAACGTAACCAAACTTCGCGCTGTACTAGAAATTGCGCCCAAAAACCATAAACACAGCCACCTAAACAGCGTGCATTACCACAGCAAACTCAACGCATTTGAAGCCACAGATACGCATTGCGCTATCCGCATTGCCGAAGCAGACACCAAAAGCGAAGGCATCCAACGCGCCCAAAGCATCCCCGACTTGCGTAGCCCGCAATGGCAAAGATGGAGCAGCCCGCAAATCATCAGCAACGCCGCCAACTACGCCCGCAAACTCTGCCGCCAAGCAGAATGGTAAACAGGCGTTTTTGTTGGCAAAAACCTAGAAGCGCGAGAAGCTAAAATTACCGCGCAGTTTATGAAAGAAATTATATAAAGGAATAACAATGAAATTTTTACGTTTAAAGGAAGTAGAAAAAAAGGTTGGCTGGAAAAAAACAAAAATCTATGCCATGATTAAGGAAAATACTTTTCCAGCCCCTAAAAAATTTAACCGCTCTTCCCGTTGGTTAAGTAGTGAAATTGAAGAGTGGATTAAAAATCATACGCAAATTTGCTAATTTGGGGGTATATTCGGAGTATGAAATAATCTAACTTAAAATCTGTTTTATATAAATCAATCAGATAGGTTAAAAATGCTACTCTTTATAGATAAATACGATTTGCGCGACATGACTTTTCAGCGCAAACGCGATCGCATTAAAAACCATTTGGCGAACTGGGAAAAAATCGCGCGGTTTAAGCTGCAAACGTGCTTTAAAGAGCAAAAAATCATTGATTAAGTGTGAGTTTTTTAGTAAAATTTTGCTATATTTCGGAGATAGTTACGTTTAGGCGACTTTCTCCGTTTTGTTTTGCCAGATTATATCTGTTTTGATATAATTTACTCCATGAAAATACTTTCCTTTCTTGGCGATTCTTTGGATTGCATACGCGATTTTCCTGATGGCATGAAGCAGGCGGCTGGGTATCAGTTGCACCGTGTCCAATGCGGCGAAATGCCGAATGATTTTAAAGTCATGACAACGGTAGGCAGCGGCGTGGTGGAAATCCGTTTGAAAGACGAAAACGGCATCTACCGCGTGATGTACGTTGCCAAATTTGATAATGCGGTTTATGTGCTGCATGCGTTTCAAAAGAAAACACAGCGCACTGCCAAGTCTGATTTGGATACAGCCAAGAGACGCTACCAAGCCTTGATACAGGAGTTAAATCATGGATAAAACTTACACTTCCGCCTTTGATGCGTTGTGCGACACACCGCTTGAAGCGGCTAATTTGAAATTACGCGCGGATTTGATGATGCACATTGCGGGCATTATCAAACAAAACGGCTGGACGCAGAAACAGGCGGCGAGCCATTGTGGTTTGACACAGCCGCGCATTAACGATTTGTTGAACGGGCGCATTGATAAGTTCTCATTGGATGCGTTGGTTAATATCAACGCGCAATTGGGACAGGTGTTGTCGTTTCAGTTTGCTGTTGCTTAAAAGCCCGTGTGATACGGGCTTTTTTTCAGGCTGCCATAACAATATCTAGCCGTTTGCCCAGTTGTGCGGATGCTTTTTCCAAAAAGTCCATTTTGGTTTTGTGGCGCAAATCCCATAGTCTGTCAATTTGTTTTTGATTGACTTGCAAACGGCGGGCAAGTTCGGCTTTGCTTACGCCTTGCGCGAGCATTTCGCCATATAGGGCAAGTTTGGTTTGCGTGGTAACAGGCAGATAAACAGCTTGCTCGCCATCTTGTAATGCACTTGGCTTGGGAATAGCAAGGCGTTGTTGGATATAAATCCCGAATAGTGCAGTCTCTAATCCGTCAATCGCGGATTGGTAGGCTTCGGCTTGGGTTTCGCCTACGCCGACTGCTTCGGGTATATCGCGAAATTCAACCAAGAATGTGTTGTTGGTATCTAGGGTAAAGGTTGCGGGATAGTACATGGTATTTCCTTTTAGGGTGGGTTAAATGACAGCAAGGATATAAAGGGGCGTTACCCCCTTTGCTTATAAACCTAAGTTTTTAAGTATCTTTCGCCTTAATCCTTCTCCTATTTCTTTACTGCCGTGATAAGGGAATGTGGTACTTTTTCCGTTTAGGCTTGCGGTGTGGGCCTTTGCCATGCGTTTTGTCTATGCTGATGCCTTGGCTAATCAGCCAACGTTGGAATTCGCTGTATTTCATTTATCACTCCTTGCTGTTGATGAAGTGAGCAATAAGACAATTTTGTCGCATTGTCAATCTATTTTTAAGATTTTCAGGCTGCCTTTGGGCGGCTTTTTTTATGGGAGCTTGATATGAGCGCAAAAACCAAACGCCCAATCGGACGACCTTGCGAATTAAATGAAGCCGTGCTTGAAAAAGCGTGGCTGTATCTCAAAGGCGGTTACAAAGAACAGGGTAATGCCGTGCCCAGCGTGGCAGGTTTGGCGTTTGCGTTGGGCAAAAACAGAGGCACTATGTATGAATGGGCAACACAAAATGATGAATTTTCCAACATCTTAGAGTGCGTCGCCACCACGCAAGAAATGTTGCTGATTGACGGCGGATTAAATGTCGATTTCAACGCCGCTTTTGCCAAAATGATGATGACCAAACACGGCTATTCCAACAAAGTGGAAGCCGATATGAAATCATCGGATGGCAGCATGACCCTGCGCCAAATCACGCGGGTAGTGATTGACCCCAAGAAAGATGATGAACCTAATCATTAACACGCCGAGCTGGGCAGTTCCATTGCTTGACCCTTGCCGCTACAAGGGCATCAAAGGCGGGCGCGGTTCGGGCAAGTCGCACGAGCGGGCGGAAGCGTTGGTAGAGCGGG
>CAUVGV010000234.1:0-3056 GCA_963551505.1 uncultured Kingella sp. | reverse complement strand
GGCTCGCAGCTTGCCGTCAATGCCGCCGTCGATACCGTATGGCAACTGCTGGACAACAATGAGAAATATTTCAGGCTGCCTGAATCCGAGTCAGAAGCCCAAAAACAAGCATTGCACAGCCTAATCAGCAATGCCGCCTATCAAGCCTACGTTGCCCAAAAAAACGCCGCCGAAACAGAACAAATTGACCTTAAAAAACTCGCCTGCACCCTGCTGATTGCCCTTGCCCTACCCCGCACAGATGGCACATGGCTAATCGCCGCCTATTGGGTGGGCGATGGCGCCGCCGCCGTATGGCAGCCTGAAAACCAACAACTGATGCTGTTGGGCGAAAGCGATGGCGGCGCGTATTCAGGCGAAACCGTGTTCCTATCCGCCAACGAAGTCCGCCCAGAAAATCTCAAGCAACGCATCCGCGAATGGCAGGTGCAACAGCCCCCCGTGCTCCTACTGATGACCGACGGCGTGTCCGACCCCAAATTTGAAACCGATGCCAATCTCGCCAAACCCGAAAAATGGGCAACGCTGTGGCAAGAGTTGCAACCCGTCTTCCAAGCCGAACATCCCGCCGCCGCGCTGGAAGACTGGCTTGGCTTCTGGTCAGCAGGCAACCACGACGACCGCACGCTCGCGCTATTCTTGCCCGCTAAGGCAGCCTGAAAACCATTAAGGCAGCCTGAAAGCGAGTTTACGAGCTTCTGCGAAGCTAAAACCCAACACCCAAACCGAAAGCCCACCATGTCCAACATCATCACTCTCACCGCCACCAACGGCGAAACCATCCAATTTGTTGATGAAATCAAAGCGCAAGGCGGCATGAAAGACGTCATGTTCTCGCCCAACCGCGACTACGTTGTCGCCTTCTTCCGCGAAAAAGCCGACCCCGCCACCCGCGAGCGGCTAGAACAAATCACAGGGCTTTACCGCGAGCGCATCTTCAACCAAGAAGGCGGCGAATACCTAAAAAAACTCTACTGCTGGCCCACCGCCGTAGTAGAACACAACGGCAAACTCGGCGTAGTGTCCCCGTTTTACCGCGATTGCTTTTTCTTTGAATACGGCAGCCGCAACAACGATATGCTCGGCATCAAAGGCAAAGACAAAGACGGCAAATGGTTCGCCAGCGCATCCAACCGCAACAAATTCCTAGACCCGCGCGAACTCGGCGACTGGATGACCCACCTCAAAATCTGCATCATGCTCGCCCGCGCCGTGCGCCGTATGCACATGGCAGGGCTTAGCCACAGCGATTTAGGCTACAAAAACTGCCTGATAGACCCCACCAGCGGGCAAGCCTGCCTAATCGACATTGACGGGCTCGTCGTGCCGGGCAAACATCCGCCCAGCGTAGTCGGCACACCCGATTTCATCGCCCCCGAAGTCGTCGCCACCGCCCATCTGCCCAAAGACGACCCCCAGCGCAAGCTGCCCAGCCGCACCACCGATTTACACGCGCTCGCCGTGCTCATTTATATGTATCTGCTCTACCGCCACCCCCTGCGCGGCGACAAAATCCACGACCCCAACGACAGCCAGCGCGACGAAGAACTCAGCATGGGCAGCCAAGCCCTGTTTATAGAACACCCCAGCGACCCCAGCAACCGCATCAAAACCGACCAATGCAAGCCCAGCGAGCTGCCATGGAAAGACACGCAAAAAATCCCCTACACCGTCTGCGGCCCCTACATCGCCGAGCTATTTCGTCGCGCCTTTATCGACGGGCTGCACCATCCTGCCGCCCGCCCCACCGCCGACGAATGGGAACACGCGCTGGTGAAAACCGTAGATTTGCTGCAACCCTGCGCCAATCCACAATGCGAGCAAAAATGGTATGTCTTTGATAACAAAGTCAAACCCGCCTGCCCCTTCTGCGGCACGCCCCATTCAGGCAGCTTGCCCGTGCTCAATCTCTATTCCGCCGCACCCAACGGCAGCTACCGCCCCGACAACCACCGCATCATGGTGTTCAGCGGGCAATCGCTGTTCAAATGGCACGCCAACAGCAATATCTTCCCCAACGAACGCCTAAAACCCGAAGACGCACGCCGCGTGGGCTACTTTGTGCAACACAACGGCGATTGGTATCTGGTCAATGAAAACCTGCCCGAAATGCACGATGTGGTCAATAAAACCCCCATCGCCATCGGCGGCAAAATCAAGCTGGAAGACGGCGCGCAAATCTTGCTGGAAAAAGGACAAGGCGGGCGGCTGCTGATGGTGCAAATGGCAGGGGGATAGGTTTCAGGCTGCCTTAACGTTGCATTAAGGCAGCCTGAAAACGCAAAATCCCGAACCTAATAGAGAAAAGAGCAAACCCTTTTTGATGCACCCAGCGCGTTTTGATTACTCTCCAATATCAGGCAAAAGACAGCTGCTTTAAGCCAACAGACAAACAAAAACCCCAGTACAAAACTGGGGAATAAGTGTTTAATTTGGGTAGTTTTTACGAGCATGGACAATATTCAATATCTCCACCTTATCGCTTAACACGCGGTACACGATGATGTAGTTTCTATGCGCTATCTTTTCCCGTGTACCTGCTACTCTACCGCGACGGTTAATGTATGGCATTTCGCCAAGCCGTTCGGCTGCTTCATCAAGCAAACATTTCATTCTTTCGGCAGCCTGCGGATTTTCCCGCGTGATATAGTCCACGATTTCAATCAAATCCAGTCTAGCTGCTAGCTTCCACTCAACGGGCAGCACGAGCCATTCTCCTACGTTCCAACTCAGCTTCTACAAACGCCATTGCTTCATCGTGTGGCATAGATGGGGTAGGGTCGGCGATAGACTTTTCAACTTTGGCACGAAACCAAGCGTCATAGCTTTCGGCTTCTGCTTCGGTATCAAATTCGTAAATCAATGGGTCAAGTAAAACACCAGTATTCATACGCTTTCTCCTGTTGAATTAATGTCTTAGGCGCATTGTAGCACCATCAAAACAAACTGCCTTGTGGATTACGTTGAAACTTGAATCCCTGCCCCCGCGCTTATTTTTTCTTATAAATCGCTTCCAAGCGATGGCGTTGCGGTTCAAGGTCAATATTGGCAAGGCT
>CAUVGV010000233.1:0-3094 GCA_963551505.1 uncultured Kingella sp. | reverse complement strand
ACGTAATCCACGCCGTCCAGCGCGCGGTACAGGCGGTCTTTGTCGCGCACGTCGCCGATAAAAAAGCGCACGCGCTTGTCGCCTTGGTATTGTTTTGCCATGTCCCACTGCTTCATTTCGTCGCGGGAGAGGATGATGATTTTTTTGGGGTTGTATTTCGCCAGAGTCATGGGGACGAAGGTGTTGCCGAATGAGCCTGTGCCGCCTGTAATCAGAATGGTGGAGTTGCTTAACATGGTTTTTTTAATGGAAATTGGAAAAGGGGAGATTATACGGAATTATCGCGCCAGCGCGGCATTCACCGCTGCTTGGGCGTGGATGGCGGTGCTGTCAAACACGGGCAGGACGCTGTTTTGCGCGTTCACAATCAGGCAGATTTCGGTGCAGCCGAGAATGACGCCTTGCGCGCCTTGCGTTTTCAGGCTGCCAATCACGTTTTGGAAATAGTGCGCGGATGCAGCCTGAATTTTATTGACGCACAATTCTTCAAAAATAATGCGGTGGAGTTCGTTTTGTTCGGCTTCGTTGGGGACGATGGTGTTTACGCCTTGCGCTGCCATGCGCTCGGTGTAAAAGCCGTCGCTCATGGTGAAGCGTGTGCCGAGCAGTCCTACGGTGTGCAAGCCTTGCTGTTTGATGGCTTCGGCGGTGGCATCCACAATATGCAGCAGCGGAATGCGGACGGCTTGTTCTATGGCGGGGGCGACTTTGTGCATGGTGTTGGTGGCCAGCAGCAGCAAATCTGCGCCTGCGCCTGCCAGTTTGGTTGCGCTGTTTGCCAGCAAATGCCCTGCGGCTGCCCAGTCGTTGGCTTTTTGCAGTTGCACGATGGTTTCAAAATTGACGCTGTGCATGATGATTTCTGCGCTGCTGTTGCCGCCCAGGCGCTGGTTGGTTTCGCGGTTGATGGTTTGGTAATACAGGGCGGTGCTTTCGGGGCTCATGCCGCCGATGATGCCGATGGTTTTCATGGTGGGTCTCCTGATGATGGTGGGGCGCGGGGGGAATGTTGGGCAGCCTGAAAACTGTCCGCGCGATTTTTACGGCTTGCTGGCAAGCCGTGCGCTGGCGAAATAGGGTTTCAGCTACGCATACCCCTGAGCTTTGCATAAGTTCGCATGGCTAAATCCAAGATTTGGACAAAGGGGCAAGGCTGCCTTTGGGGTAAACGATAGCGCTGAGCCGTCGCTGCTTTATGTGGTGCGTTAGGTAAACAATTCTTGCATGATGGTTTGATAGATGGCGGTGAGCTTGGGGATGTCGTCTAGCGCGATGTGTTCGTCGATTTGGTGGATGGTGGCGTTGACGAAACCGAGTTCAATCAGCTCGCGGCTGATGGCTTTGATAAAGCGTCCGTCTGATGTGCCGCCGCTGGTGGATAGCTCGGGGGTGATGCCGCAAACGCTTTGGCAGGCGCGTTGGGCGATTTGGGTGAGCGTGCCCGCTTCGGTTAGGAATGGGTTGCCTGATAGTTGCCAGTTTAGGTCGTAGCGCAGGCGGTGCGCGTCTAGGATTTGCTGGACTTGGCTTTTCAGGCTGCCTTCGGTTTGCTCGGTGGAGAAGCGGAAGTTGAATTGGATGGTGATGTCGGCGGGGATAACGTTGGTTGCGCCTGTGCCGCTGTGGATGTTGGAGATTTGGAAGCTGGTGGCGGGGAAGTAGGCGTTGCCGTTGTCCCATTGGGTGTTGATGAGTTCGGCGAGCGCGGGGGCGGCGCGGTGGATGGGGTTTTCGGCGAGATGGGGATAGGCGATGTGTCCTTGCTTGCCGTGGATTTTCAGGCTGCCTGATAGGCTGCCACGCCGTCCGTTTTTGAGCATATCGCCTAACTGGTTTTGTGCGGTGGGCTCGCCGACGATGCAGTAGTCAAAGGTTTCGCCGCGCGCGCGCAGGGTTTCTACTACGCGGGTGGTGCCGCCTTTGCCGTCGCCTTCTTCATCGGAAGTAATCAGCAGGGCAAGGCTGCCTGAAAACTGGGGATGGGCGGTGAGGTAGCGTTCGGCGGCGATGATGAAGCAGGCGATGGCGGTTTTCATATCTGCCGCGCCACGGGCGTAGAGTTGGCCGTTGTGTTCGGTGGGGGCAAACGGGGGGAATGTCCATTGGACTTCGTCGCCTGTGGGGACAACATCGGTGTGCCCCGCAAAACACAGCACGGGGGCTTGGCTGCCGATGCGGGCGTAGAGATTTTTGGTGTTGCCGTGGTTGTGCCATTCTATTTTGAAACCGAGCGCGGCAAGGCGTGCGGCGATGATGTCTTGGCAGCCGTGGTCGTGGGGTGTGATGCTGGGCTGGGCGAGCAGTTGTTTGGCAAGGGCGATGGGCATGGTGGGCTTTCGGAATATGTTTTCAGGCTGCCTATTGGGGTTGGGTAGGCAGCCTGAAAATGGGTTTATGTGTTGTGGAACAGCCAAGGTTGGCTGGCTTGGCGTTGTTGTTCAAAGTGTTTGATTTCGTCGGCGTGTTGCAGGGTTAAGCCGATTTCGTCTAAACCGTTGAGCAGGCAGTGTTTGCGGTGTTCGGTGATGTCAAAATGGAAGACGGTGCCGCTGGGGGTGGTTACGGTTTGCGCCGCTAAATCGATGGTGAGCTGATAGCCTTCGTTGGCATAAGTTTCTTGGAACAGCTGCTCCACCTGCTCTTCGCTTAACACAATGGGCAGCAAGCCATTTTTGTAGCAATTGTTGAAAAAAATGTCGGCAAAGCTGGGGGCAATCACGGCGCGAAAGCCGTAATCATCCAATGCCCACGGGGCGTGTTCGCGGCTGGAACCGCAGCCGAAGTTTTTGCGCGTGAGCAGGATTTGCGCGCCTTGATAGCGCGGTTGGTTGAGCGAAAATTCGGGGTTGAGCGGGCGGCGGCTGTTGTCCATGCCCGGTTCGCCGTGGTCTAGGTAGCGCCATTCGTCAAAGCAGTTGACGCCGAAGCCGCTGCGTTGGATGGATTTGAGAAATTGTTTGGGGATGATGGCATCGGTGTCTACATTGCTGCGGTCAAGCGGGGCAACGATGGCGGTGATTTGGGTGAAGGATTTCATGGTGGTGTCTCTGTGTATGAGAACCTGTATTCACTATTTTCATAGGCATCTTTAATG
>CAUVGV010000232.1:0-3096 GCA_963551505.1 uncultured Kingella sp. | reverse complement strand
CCGTCGCGCAGGAATATCGCTTTTTTAGCTACGGCGATGCGATGATTTTGGGGCGCGAATAGGCAGCCTGAAACGCTGTTCGGCACAGCCCAAACCCATCAAGCCCGCTTTGCAAAGGAATCCACCATGTTTCGCCCATTTTTATTTTTTGCGCTGCTCGCCGGTCTTGCCGCGTGTTCCTACAACAAAACGCCGCCCACATGGGCGGAAAAAGCGCCGTTTATCAACCAAATGGAAATCAACGCGGTGGATAAAAATGCCCGCGAGCTGTTGCGCAAAACCAGCAAACTCACCGCAGGCGCAACTGCCCACCACAACATCAAACTGGCGGCGGGCAAGTACTATGCCTTTTTTGCCGACTGCGCCGACGAATGCAGCAACATAGATTTAGCCTTGCAACAAGACGGCGCAACGCTGAAAGCCGATACAGCGGCGGACGCTTCGCCGATGTTTGGCTTTCACGCCACGCAAGCGGGCAGCTACCAGCTTGTGCCGCAGATGGTTTCTTGCGTGAACGCGGATAAAAAGGGCTGCAAATATGCGGTGCAGGTGTTTGAGAGCGAACGGCAGTTGATTGCGGATGAGTGAGATGTGGGAGCGATAAAGGCAGCCTGAAAACGAGTGAAGCGTTTTCAGGCTGCCTTTGTTTACATCAACACAACACTATTCTTTTGCACGATTTTCCAGCGCAGGCGCAACTCCTGTATCAAGCAGCGCGGGCGTTTGTGCGTTGCCGTTATGGGCATTGGGCAGCGCGAAACTCTGCTGCTGGTGCTGTTCCAGCATGGCTACGCTGCGCTGCGACAAGGCTTGGATATGCGACTGCATATTTTCTTTGCTGCGGATAACCGATTCCACCACCGCTTTACGCCGCTCGCCCATTTGTTTAATTTGCTGGGTCATAAATTCAAATTGCAAAGCAGTTTCCTTATCAATCGCTTGATAATACAACTTAAAAAGGGGCGAATCAGGCTCAAACTGCTCCAACTGCGCTACCAGTTGCGGCAATTTTTGCTCCATAAATATGGAATGACTGGTTGTGATGTCGTTTGTCAATTCCTGATAAAGGCTTTCCACTTGGTGGATTTGCCCGCGCATATTGTTTTCCATTACAACATAGCTTTCATTGCCCAAACGGCTCAATTCCGCCAACATCGCCGCCATTGCCTGCTGGCTGGCAACAAAACCGCGTGCTTTGGCTTCTTCAATGGCTAGTGTCATCTGTGTTTGCGTTTTCATTAGGCTTTCCATCAGCCCCACGCGTTCGTTTTCCAATTCTGCTGTGCGTACTCTATCTTTATCTTCAATTATCTGCACATTGGTGTTGGTTGAGGAATGATGGCTGCCGCTATCCCCTCTGCTGTTCAAGCTGGAGTTGCTGCCAAAATGATCCGAAACTTTATCAAAAACTGCATCGGCTGCATCAAAAACTGCATCAGCCGCTGAACTTAACCAGCCACCTATTGTACTCAAAATTCCCATTACTCTGCTCCTTTCACTGCTTTACGCATTTTAAACATCAGCGCGTTAAAACTTTTCTCGCGCTCCTCTAATGCCGCACTATACGCCTGCGCGTCCTGCAAGCAGGCGGCAAGGCTTTGGCGGCGGATTTCGTGCATTTCCTCGGCAATCAGTTTGGCAACTTCGCTGCGCCCTGCCAGATTTTCGCTGTGCAAAAACGCCTCGATGCCGTTCAAAATGCCCGTCTGCCAGTTTTCCGCAAACTGCGCCAGCCAAACGCGCTGGCTGCTGGACGGCAGGGCAAACAGCGTTTCGCGCAGGTTTTGCGACAGCGCGTGGCAGATTTCTTCACGTTTTATTGCTACTTTTAGAGCTTCTAATCGTGCACCATTTGCTTCGTCATCAGCATACTCAATATATATCGATACACGATTCATTCGATAAAACATATCAACATCGTCTTGGTATTGATGTAAATGTTTCAATACCGCCAATACCGTATCAGCAGGCAATGTACCGTTCAAGCCTGCCTGAACCAGCGGCAGCCATTGTTCCAGCAGCGCACGACGTTCGGCAGCCCATTCAGCAAAGCATTTTTCTGCAATGGGCTCATCTATGCTTTTGCTTTCTACATCAGCCATAAACTCACGGCGAGTTAGTTCAGTAAAGGCGATATAGTCCTTGCTACTTTTTTCTTCATCTGCAATCACCGCATGGACAAATTCCTGATGCTCGCCCAGCCATTCAAAGCGGGCGACGGCATTACCGCACAGCTGCGCCGTATGCTCCGCCAGCAGTGCGAAGCTCGGGCGCGGCGCGTGTTCCAAATCCGCCAGCAATGCCAAGCTGTTCGGTTTGCCGTTGATGTTTTCCAAATCGCGCTGCATGGTTTGCGCCTGCGCCAGAAATTGCGTTAAGGCAGCCTGAACGGGGTCTAGGCTGAATGCCAGCGCATCGCGCAGGGCTTGGCGGCGGGTTTTCAGCAAATGGAGCGTTGTTCCATCGGCAGGCGGAAGCTTGGCGGACAGCGACTGCGTGATGGCGCGGGCATCGGCGAGCCAATCGGCGTGCTGCTGCGCCCAAGCGTCCAAACGGGTTTTCAGGCTGCCCAGCCATTGCTGCGCGGCCTGGCTGTATTGCCACACCGATTGGGCAATGGCGGGCAAATCATAAGGGCGCAGCTCGGTGGGCAAATCCAGTTTGGCGGATAGAGTTTCAGGCTGCGTGGGCGCGGCGGGCAGGGCGGCGAGTTGGGTTTCTACTTCGGCAAGTTCGCGCAAGGCAAGCGCACGGGCGCGGTAGTGGGGGAAGATTTGATTGGCTTCGGCGGCTAGGGATTCGTTGAAGTTATCATCATCGTCTTCATTTTTGTTGTTTTCAAAGAATGGGACGAAGTCTTGGGCGATGAAAAAATCTAAGATAAGTTGAGCTTTTTCGGAAGCAGTTAAGCGAGGGTAGTCAGGAAGTATTTGTTCATGGTTTGGAAATATATCTAGATAAGGTAAGAGAGCAAAAGAGTCCCATGAATCTGTTCTACTAGTAGATGATAGTTTGCCACTTTCTCCAAAGTCATACATATATTGATATTTATATCTATCATAATAACCAAAATATAATAAATTTACATTTTTTTAA
>CAUVGV010000231.1:0-3118 GCA_963551505.1 uncultured Kingella sp. | reverse complement strand
TCAAACTGCACAGCCCCGCCCTGCTGCCTGAAAGCTACTGCCCCGACATCCACGAGCGGCTGGTGCTTTACAAACGCCTCGCCACCTGCGAAACCGAAGGGCAAATCAACAGCATCCACGAAGAACTGGTTGACCGCTTCGGCCTGCCCGAACAACCCGTAACCACCCTGCTGGAAAGCCACCGCCTGCGCCTTGCCGCCAAAGCCTTGGGCATCACCGCGATTGATGCTTCATCCGACGCGCTCACGCTCACCTTCGGCAAACACACCAGCGTTGAACCCGCCGACATCATCCTACTGATGCAGAGCAATAAAAATTACCGCATGGCGGGGGCGGATAAATTGCGTGTTACGGCGGTGATGGAGGATGTGGAAACGCGGGTGAAAACTGTAAGAGCGGTGTTGAAGAAATTGGACGGGAAGGCAGCCTGAAAATGCCCATCCGAAAATTCACCCGCAACAGCGCCGACAGCGAACACTACGACTACTGCGCCCGCCACCGCTACCCCGTGATTGTCATCGGCAACCTTGATGCCGAACACTGCGCCCTGTTTTACGACATCACCGAGCGCGATGGCGACATCACAACCGTCTCCGCCGCCGTGCGCCGAATCGCCGAAGCCTACGCCGAACTCTACGACCTGCCCGCTCACATCCGCGAGCACTTCGCCGACCAATGCTATTATTTCAACTTCCCCGTGCGCCGCGAACACGCCGAATACGCCGCCGAAGCGCTGTTTGACTACCTGCTGCGGCAGCTTCGGGCAGCCTGAAAAGCGGTCAAACCCTTTTCAGGCTGTCTTTCAGACGGCATCAAAGGCAGCCCGAAACGCCGTCTGAAAAACCAAACACCGCCCGACAAGGAACAACCATGTTCAGCGAAATCAAAAACACCCGCTTCTTTATGGAACGCAGCTTGGACAAACGCGCCCCCGTCCGCATGGAAAACAAAGCTCTCTCGCATTGCGTTTTCGACAATTGCAGTATCGGCACGCAAGACGATGCCGCCAAAATATCCCGTTTCAAAAACATCAGGCTGTCGGATTGCGAAATCCTGAACTGCATGGTCGGCCCCGCCGTGTTTGAAGACATCGAGATAAACAATCTGAAAACGGGCGACATCGCCGTTTTCAACACGCCCCTGCTGAAACGCGTGCGGCTGGCAGGCAAAATCGGCAAACTGAAAATCAGCAATACGGGATTTGACCTAATCCAAGGTTTAAGCGGGGAAATTCTGCGTTTCAAAAACGATTTTTATGCCGACACCGATTGGGCTTTGGACATCTCCCGCGCCCAATTTTTAGATTTTTACTGCTTGGGCGTGCCCGTCCGTTTAATCACAATCAACCACGAAAACCAGTTTGTCGCCAGTCGCAGCCGCATTCTGGAAAGCGGCGTGTTGGATTCTGATTTCGCCGGCAGGCATCCGGTTGTGGGCGTTATGTTGCAGTTTCTAATCGATTCGGGCGAAAGCGAAACCGTGCTCGCCGCGCCGATGGCAAAGGCGAAAAAACAGCGCGATGCCGTTTTGGCGGGATTGTTGGAATTGAAGGAGCGTGGGATTGTGGCGTGAGCTAGACCAATTTTCAGGCTGCCTCACCCGCAGGGGCAGCCTGAAAACACAAAACCGCAGCCTGCGTGCGATACAGCTGCGGTTTTTCAACGCATGGCAACGGTTGTTTACCGTTCCGGCAGGGCGGCTGCGCCGGCTTTGGCCACGCTTTCGTCTTCGTCTACCGAGCCGCCGCTCACGCCGATGCTCCCCACAATCACTCCGGAGCGGTTGACCAGCAACACGCCGCCGGCAAAAATCGCCAAGCCGCCGTTGGTCGCCTCAATGCCGTACAGCTCGGCACCGGGCTGCGCGGCTTTGCCCAAATCGCGGGTGGGCATATTGAAATAGCGTGCCGTTCTGGCCTTGCGGGTGGCGATGTCGATGCTGCCGAGAAAGGCATCATCCATGCGGGCAAACGCTTTCAGGTTGCCGCCCGCATCCATCACGGCGATGTTCATCGGCACTTTAATTGCTTCCGCCTTGCGCACCGAAGCCCTCACCACAGCCTGCGCCTGCTCCAAAGTCAGGTCGCCGGGCAGGGTTTTTACCAACGGTGCAGCCCAAGCAGAGGCATTCAGCACGACAGCGCACAGCAGTGCGGCGGTTTTCATATTGCGCATCATCATTCTCCTTGAAAGTTAAAGCCAATCGGGTGTTGCAAGCAGGATTCTAGTCCTTTTGCCCGCTCATTAAAAGCCGACGGCGCAGCTTTCCGCCAGCCTTTGTTTTCTCAAACAGCAAGCGTAGCCCGCATAGCGTAGGGTGTGCAGCTTTGCTGCGCACGCGGTTCAAGGCAGCCTGAAAAAACCAAACAAGTAGGTTGGGCATTTATGCCCGGCGTTTTTTAATCAGTATTTATCGGGCATAAATGTCAGACCTACAACAACTACAATGGAACGGCGACGGCTCGTCGCCAAATGGCATCGTGCAATGGGCTTTATTGGTTAGTAAGTTGTCGGCGAGCCGCTGATACGCCATTTTGCCGTTTCAGGCTGCCTTTGCGCGGGGCAACACGCTGGGGCAGCCTGAAAACGGTTGGGCGGGCACAGCGTGGTACGCGGCGCAACGCGTGAAATGGCAAATTAACGCGCAATGGGTTTTCAGGCTGCCTCAAATAGATAAGGCAGCCTGAAAACGCTTTGGAGACGATGGGGCGCAGATGGTTTTGAGGATGGCTTTCAACCCGCCAACTTCGCCAGCAGCTTCTCATGTATCCCGCCGAAGCCGCCGTTGCTCATGATTAGGATGTGGTCGCCTGTTTGCGCGGCGGCGGCGATGCGGTTGATAAAGTCGTCCAACTGCGTGCCGATGTGGGCTTGGCTGCCCAGCGGGGCGAGCGCGGCGGCTACGTCCCAGTCCACGCCGCCTGCGTAGCAGAATACTCGGTCGGCGGTTTTCAGGCTGCCTGCCAGCGCATCCGCCATTGTGCCGAGCTTCATGGTATTGGAGCGCGGTTCCAATACGGCGATGATGCGCGCGCTGCCGACTTTCTGCCGCAGCCCTGCCAGCGTGGTGGCGATGGCGGTGGGGTGGTGGGCGAAGTCGTCGTACACGGTGATGCCGC
>CAUVGV010000230.1:0-3132 GCA_963551505.1 uncultured Kingella sp. | reverse complement strand
CCTGAAAAAACATACGAACCACCGCAAACCACCGTGGACATCGCCAAGCGCGGCGTTAGCTTGGATGATGACGACAGCAGCGCGTGGGAAACCCTCGCCCAAGAAGAAACGCTCAACGCCTATCTGCATAAACAAGTTGCCGAACACCCGCTCACCCCATCCGAAGCCGCCCGCGTGCATATTCTGATTGATTTTTTGGACGACAAAGGCTATCTCACCGAATCCATAGAAGAAATCATAGAACACACCCCGCTGGAATGGATGCTGGAAGAAGACGACATGGAAATCGCGCTGGAACACCTGCGCGCGTTTGACCCCGCAGGCATCGCCACGCCCGATTTAACCCAATCGCTGCTCTATCAGCTTGACCGCCTGCCGCTATCCGAAGCACGCCGTTGCGCCGCGCAAATCATCACGCGCCATCTAGACCAAATCACCCAAAACACGCCCAAAAATCTCAACCGATTCAGCAAATTGCTGCCCGAATACAGCGAAACCGTGTTGCGCGACGCGCTGGAAATCATCACCAACCTGCGCCCCTATCCCTCCTACGGCTTTGCCAGCGAAGAACCCACCCAATACGTTCGCCCCGATGTGTTCGTGCAAAAAAACGAGCAAGGCGAGTGGTACGCCATCAGCAACGAAGAATCGCTGCCGCAAATCAAAATCAACACCGAAATCACCGAAGTCCTGCAAGAAGAAAGCAATCTAGACCCGATTTGGCGCGAAAAAATCAACGACGCAAAACAAAAAATAGATATGCTGCAACAGCGCAAAAGCACTATTTTGCGCGTTGCCGAATACATCCTTGCCCACCAGCAAGATTTCTTCTATTTTGGCGAGATAGGTTTAGTGCCCATGCTGCTCAAAGACTGCGCCAAACACCTTGAACTTGCCGAATCCACCATCTCCCGCGCGGTAAGCAACAAGTATTTGGCTTGCCCGCAAGGATTATTTGCGCTGCGCTATTTTTTCAGCCAAAATGCAGCCATCAACGACAGCGAAACAGGCAACGCCATCAGCGCCAACGCCATCAAATCCGTGATTGCGCAAATCGTTGAACATGAAGACAAAAGCAAACCGCACAGCGATTGCTCACTGCATCGCTTGCTGCAACAGCAAGGCATCAACATCGCGCGGCGCACGGTGGCCAAATACCGTGAGCAACTGGGCATCCCCACCGTGCAACAACGCCGCCAATAGCCCGTTTCTTTCGCGCTTGGCAATGCCGAAGCGGCATTTTCAGGCTGCCTTTTCCAACCACTCTGTATAAGGAGTTGCATTATGAATCTGAAAATCACAGGTATAAATTTTGATGTTACCGAAGCCATCAAAGCACGCGTAACCGAAAAATTAGAACGCATTGCACGCCACACCGATGGCATGATTTCGGCAACGATTACGCTTTCGGTGGAAAAAGTGCAAAGCAAAGCCGCTGCGCAAGTGCATTTGGCGGGCAAAGATTTTCATGTGGAGGCATTGGAAAACGGCGACAATATGTATGCGGCGATTGACAACATGGCGGATAAATTAGACCGCGCGTTGCTGCAATATAAAGAGAAAGCGCAAAGCCGTTGAGATTTAGGCTAGTTGAAAAAAGACCGAGTGATTGAGTTTGCTCGGTCTTTTTTTGGGTTTCAGGCTGAAACCTTTGCAAAACCTGTTGTGTAAACAACGCGGTTAATTTCTACACCATCTGTTGAAGAATGTATCAATACACTCAATAGATTGCTTGCCAATGGCACAATTAACCAAGTTGAATATCAACAACGCAAAAAGCAGATTTTGGATAGTCTTTAAGTGTTTAGGCAGCCTGAAATGATAAAACAGCAAGTATGACGCTTGCTGTTTTTGTTTTCAGGCTGCCTATTCGTTGCCTATCATATCCAACACAATCTCGGCGACTTTATCGGCGCTGTGCGGCATGGCGAGCGTGCGGGCGCGGCTTGCCCATGCAAGGCATTGCTCGCGGGTTAAGCCGCCGATAATTTGGGCGAGCTTTTGCGCGGTAAGCTGCGATTGGGGCAGCAACAAGCCTGCTTCGGCGGCGACCATGTAGCGCGCGTTGGCGGTTTGGTGGTCGTCCACGGCGTGCGGGAACGGCACGAGCAATGCGCCCACGCCTGCGGCGGTAAGCTCGGCGATGGTGAGCGCGCCTGCGCGGCAGATTAACACGTCGGCATCGCGGTATATGGCGACCATGTCGTCCACAAATTCAATACATTCGGCATCCACGCCTGCTTGCTGGTAGGCAGCTTGCAGCGTGGCTAGGTTGCCGCGTCCTGATTGGTGGGTGATGCGGGGGCGTTGCGCTTCGGGCAGCAGGGCAAGCGCGGCGGGGACGATTTCGTTGAGCACTTGCGCGCCCAAGCTGCCGCCCACAACGGCGATTTTCAGGCTGCCTTGGCGGTCGGCAAAGCGATTTTCGGGCGAGGGCAGGGCGGCGATGTCGGCGCGAACGGGGTTGCCCACTAAGCCATCGGGGTATTGCGGGAAGGCTTGGGGAAAGGCGTACAACACGCGCGTTGCCCATTTGGCGAGCCGTTTGTTTGCCATGCCCGCCACGGCGTTTTGCTCGTGCACAAAAATCGGCACGCCAAGGAGCTTGGCGGCGAGCCCCCCTGGGAAGGTAACAAAGCCGCCAAAGCCAATCACGGCGTTGATATGGTGCTTGCGGATGATGGCTTTGGCGGCTTGCACGCAGCGCAGCAGCATAAAGGGCAGGGCGAGTTTGCGCAGCAGGCCTTTGCCGCGCACGCCTTTCATGGCGATGAGTTCCAGCGGGATGTTGTGCTGCGGCACAAGGCGTTGTTCCATGCTGTCGTGGCTGCCGAGCCAGATGACGCGGTGTCCTTGTTTTTGCAGCGATTGGGCGACGGCGAGGGCGGGGAAGATGTGTCCGCCTGTGCCGCCTGCCATAAGGAGAATGGTTTTGGGAGTCATGGTTGGGCTTTCTGGGGGGATGTGGGTTGGTTTATTAAAAGGGGGTGTTAGGCAGCCTGAAAATGGGTTTGATGCTTTGTGGTTGGCATCTGCTTAGCTTTAACCATGCGCTTCGTGCCAGCGGGGCACTTACTTTTCTTTGCTTCGCCAAAGAACGAGAACCTGCATTCGCTATCTACACGGCTGCTT
>CAUVGV010000229.1:0-3142 GCA_963551505.1 uncultured Kingella sp. | reverse complement strand
GGGCGATGTAGCTCATGTAGTCAAAGCGTTTGTCAAACCATTGCAAATCGCTGTTTTCTAGGCTGGCGAGTGAAATCAAGGGTTTGCGGGCTTCGGCTGGGGGCGCAGCTACGTTGGTTACGCTGTTGATGATTTGGGCAAATGGGGTTTCGCGCTTGGGTTGTTGTTCAGCGCGGTCAAATTGTAATTCGGATTGGTTGGGGTTGATTTTGGGCTTGGCGGCGGGCTGCGCGGGAGCTTCTGGGGTTGCGGGGATGGCTTTTTCGGCAGCCTGAAATTTGGGTTTTTCGTTTAGGGTGATGTTGATTTCGTTGTCAATGGGTTGGGTTGGGCTGGGTTTTTCGGTGGATTGGGGTTGGGTTTTGGGTAATTCGGTTTTGGTTTTTTCAGGCTGCGTTTGTTGCGGCGCGGGCGTGGGTTTGGCTGGGCTAGGCGCAACGGTGGGCTCGCTTGGGGTTTCGGGTTTTACGGGGCTGCGGCGCAGGCGTTTGCCTGTTTCGGCGAAGGTTTGCCCGTCGCGGGTGGAGCGGTGGCTGGCGTTGAGCAGCGCATCGCTGTCGGCGTGTCCAAATTGGCTGCGGATTTTTTGGCGATACTGATTTTCTTGGTGCATATTGTAGGCAACAACGATGATGAGTACGGCAAGTAGGATGATGATAAGTAGAAAAATATTCATTTTTTGTTGTTCCGTGCGAATAGAGTGATGCGCCTAATGCGCTAAATGTTGGGATTATAACGGATTTAAGATGATGAGGCAGCCTGAAACGAGGTTGGGCGTTGTTGAAGCGGGGATTGAGAACTTGTATTCACTCTTTTCATCTGACGCGACAAAGGCAGCCTGAAACGTGTTTTTTCGTTTTCAGGCTGCCTTTGGATGGATTAGGCGGCTTTGGCGACGGTTACCATCGCGGGGCGCAATACGCGCTCGTTGAGGGTGTAGCCTTTTTTGAGTGTGCCAACGATGGTGCCTGCTTCTTGCTCGCTGGCTTCTACTTCTTGCATGGCTTGGTGGTGGTGCGGGTCTAGTTTGCTGCCTTGTTCGGCGGGGATTTCTTTGATTTGGGTGTGGTCAAAGGCTTTGTTGAGTTCGTTGAGGGTCATGCTGACGCCCATTTTCAACGCTTCAAAGTTGCCGCTTTGGTCTTGCAATGCCATTTCTAGGTAGTCTTTGACGGTGAGCATTTCGGCGGCGAATTTTTGCGCGGCGAATTTGTAGGCGGCTTGGATTTCGTCTTGGAAGCGGCGGCGTAGGTTTTGCTCGTTGGCAAGGCTGCGCAGTTGTTCGTCTTTAAGCTGCCCTTCTAGCTCGGCGATGCGGGCTTGCAGGGATTCTAGGGTGGGTTGCTCGGCTTGGCTTTCGGCGGTTTCTACGGCTGGGTTTTCGGTTTCGGGGGTTTGGGTTTGTTCGGTCATTTTTTTGCCTTTTTTGAATGGGTTGTATTTCATGGTGTGATCTTAATTTGGGACTGAGACTGTGATTTTCAAGTTTTCAGGCTGCCTTTGATATGAGCGATATAGAGGCAGCCTGAAAACGGAGTTGCGCCCGATTAGGGGGTTAATCAGTAGGTAGGGTGAGTTGTTTAAGTTTGGTGATAACGTTGGTGGGCATGGTGCTGGTTTTGTCCACGGCGATGTAGATAAACATGTGCGGGCGCATGGGGATGGGGTAGAAAACGTGGTGTTGGTTTTGCAGGGTTACCCAAAAATATTCCATTGGCTCTTTGGTTTGCAGGGCGCGGGAGATGCGGGCTTTGAAGTTGTAGATGGCGACGATGCCGTGGGTGAGGGTGTCAAAATCGGTGTGGTTGCCTTCGTGTTTCATCAGCTTGCCTGCCGCGCCGTCCACTAGGGCGGAGTCGGTTACGCCTTCAATGTCCATGAAGATGCGGTGCATCAGGGTGTTGAGATTACGCATGAGTTTCTCCTCTTCTGTTTCAAGATGGGTTGATTCGATGTAGGTAAAGATGATGGGTTTATGGGACTGCATGGTACGCCTTTTGATATTGTGTGGTTAAGGGGTTTATGGGTTTTTCAGGCTGCCTAATCATAGCAATTTGTTGATTTTTCGTCCACTTTGCCGATGTGGATTTCGCCATCCACGGGGTTGTCGTTGAGCCGCTGATAACTTTTTGCTACATCTTCGGGCGATACGCCGTGTTGATTGGGATGGAAGTGGTGCAGGCGGTAGATTTCGGTGGCAAAGCCGTGGCGGCGGGCGGTGGCGAGCATGGCTTCGCAGGTTTTGCGTTTTTGGTTGGGATTGGCGTTGATGATGAGTAAATCGGCTTGGGGATGGGCTTTGCCGTATTCAAACGCGGCTTGCTGGCGGGCTTGGTTTTGGCGATGGGCGGCGGCAAATTGTTCAAAATCAAAGTGGTAGTTGCCTTGCGGGTCGGTGAGGGCTTGGTCGTTGTCGATGTAAACGATTTGTGCTTGGGGGTAATCGTGTTGGAATTGGGCGATGAGTTGGGCGGCGTAGGTGGTTTTGCCTGCGCCTTCGTGCCCGCGTAGGAGGATGAATTTTTGCATGGTAATTGAAGGTAGCTTGGGCACTTCAGGTCACGTTTAGATATTTGGATAGAAATCAAAACGATCTGACTGAAAGTACATTTACATCCTTAAGCTGACAACAGCAATTTACCATCTAAACCACTTTAGCATCAAATACCTCTAACAAATATTGTGACTTTTCTTTGCAATCCAGGTATAATGTTGAGTTACATAAACATGTTTATAAACTATTTTCATATACAAAAGGTATTTTTACATGAAAACGACAGTTACGATACTTGCTCTTATTGTTATGGCTATAATTATTATTTATTCCCTATCAAAACCAAATAAAAATAAAATATTAATGCTATTGCTTGCAATACCAATATTTGGCGTGCTAATCGCTCAAAGCTACAGTCTTAGATTCGTGGGGGATTATATACCAAGTCTTGCTTTCTCTAATTTGCATTCTATTAACGAAATTGATATCAAAGCAAAATATTTTATTCCCACCTTGGCTTCAATGATTATAGCTTATGTATTTAATATATACATGAGCAGAAAAAAGAAGAATACGCCAATATATATTACATTAATAATGAACAGTTATGAACAGTTAGAGCCGCGCAGCCCATAAACTGCATTTTTC
>CAUVGV010000228.1:0-3142 GCA_963551505.1 uncultured Kingella sp. | reverse complement strand
CCGACACCATCATCAAACAAGTCGCCGCGCTCAAAGAAATGGTAGAAGCCTTCCGCAACTACGCCCGCGCGCCCAGCCTAAAACTCACCGAAACCAATCTCAACACTCTCGTTTCCGAAGTTCTAGTGCTCTACGAAAGCAGCCCCTGCCAATTCATCGCCGATTTAAGCCCCAAACCCGCGTGGATAAATGCCGACACCACCGCCATGCGCCAAGTGTTGCACAACCTATTTAAAAACGCCGCCGAAGCTGCCGAAAGCGACCCGCAGCCTGAAACCCACATTCAAATCTTGGTACACGAGACCACCATCAGTCTCACCGTAACCAACAACGGCAAAAGTTTTACCCCGCAAATGCTGCAAAACGCCTTTGAACCCTATGTTACCGACAAGCCCACAGGCACAGGACTGGGCTTGCCCGTAGTCAAAAAAATCATAGAAGAACACGGCGGGCACATCAGCCTAGCCAACCAAATCCCATCAGGTGCCAGCATCAGCATCACACTACCTAAGATAACAACAACAGAAGCAGAAAACTCATGAGAAGTACAGACATCTTAATCGTTGACGACGAAATTGGAATCCGCGAAGTATTGCAGGAAACGCTTGAAGATGAAGGCTACACCGTTGCGCTAGCCGCCAACGCAGGCGAAGCGCGTGCCATGCGCAATAAAAACCGCCCAGCCCTTGTGCTGCTGGATATTTGGATGCCCGATGGCGATGGCATCACGTTGCTCAAAGAATGGGCAAAAAATGGGCAGCTTACCATGCCCGTGATTATGATGAGCGGACACGGCAGCATAGATACTGCCGTAGAAGCCACCAAAATTGGCGCGATAGACTTTCTAGAAAAGCCCATCCCCTTGCAAAAACTCTTGCAAACCGTGGAACGCGCGCTCAAACAAAACGAATCCGAAAACAGCCAAAACGCCGTAATTGAAGAAGGCTTGGGCAACAGCCCCGTTATCCAAAGTTTCAATCAACAAGTCAAACAAGCGCAAATGCACAATAGTGCCGTGCTGCTTATCGGCGAAACAGGTTCGCCCTTTGAAATCATCGCCCGCTTTTTCCATAAAGAAAACACCCCATGGGTGCAGCCCACGCGCCCCGAGCAAATCATAGACATCCCCAGCGAACTGCTCAACAAAGCCACCAATGGCGTGCTTTATCTAGGCGACATCTCGCAATTTAGCAAAAACATCCGCCAAGGCATCGCCTTTCTCACCAGCAAAGCCGACAAACACAACACCCGCATCGTGTTCACCAGCTCGCGCCCGCTCAACGAACTTTTGGAAAATTCCCAAAACGACACCCGTCTGATGAGCGTGTTATCCAGCTCCATCATCAACATCCCCTCTTTGCGACAACATTCCGAAGACATCCCTTTTATTGTCAATCGGTTACTCAACGAAATCGCGCCCCGTCGCCCAATCAAATTTGCCACCAACGCCATCAATCGCTTGCGTCAATACGACTGGCCGGGCAATTTTGAGCAGCTAAAAAACGTTGTAAACAGCTTGGTACTCAATTGCGAACAAAACGAAATCAGCGACATTGCCGTTTCCCGCCTGCTCAACCAATTCAACAGCGAAGAAACCTTTGCCGACATTCGCAGCGCATTCAATTTCAACCTACCCTTGCGCGAGCTACGCGAAGAATTGGAACGCCGCTATTTTGAATTTCACATCCGCCAAGAAAACCACAACATGAGCCGCGTGGCGCAAAAAGTAGGCTTGGAGCGCACCCATTTGTATCGCAAACTCAAACAGCTTGGCATCACTTTCTCGCGCCGCACTGCTGCGAACAATGGCGGTCAAGAAAGCCGCAATGAAAGCTGCAACGAGAATGAAGAAGCTGCATAAACATGAAACCCGCATCTAAATGGTGCGGGTTTAGTGTTTTCAGGCTGCCTGATAATAGGCATAGCGCAAGCATCTAGTCCACATGATATTGAGGCAGCCTGAAAACATCCCTGCTTACCATTTTCAGGCTGCCTCAATACAAAAAAGGCAGCCTGAAAAGCTGCCTTCTATCGTTTCGCTTACTTCAACTCGTTATACAACTCGCGTATCCATTTATTCGCACGCGCATCGTTCAACGGTTTGCCCTCTTGGTCTAACAACACAACCCGTTGCCCATTGGGCTCTTGCACCAAGCCAACCAGCAACTGCTGTGCAGGTTGCGCTGTGGCGACAGGCTGTTTATTTTTTTTGCCTTTAAACCAACGGCTCAACAAACCGGGTTTGCGATTATCTGCCGCTGCCTGTGCCAATTCTTCGCTTTGGGTGGGCGCGGGGCGCACAATAAACATCCCGCGTTCGCTCACAAATTGCTGAACGGTTAAGCCAATGCGGTCAAGCGCGGAAGCAATGCGGTTTACATTGCGCTCTGCCGCGCCATACACAATCACGCTGTCTTGTTCCAGCTTGGCAAATTCTGTGCCTTGCGCTTGGTCGGCGCGAACCGCTGTTTGCTGGTTCGCAACCGCTTCATCCACGCCCAAATATTGCATAAAGCGCGACAAGAATGCCGCTTCTAAATTTGGATCGTTGGCGCGTGGCTGCCAAATGGTGCTTTCTTCTTTTTTGCTGTCAAAAACTTCTTCCAAGCCTTTGTGCGTAAAGAAAATGTCCAAATCGCCTGTACGGCTGTTACGCTCCATGCGAATCAAGAACTTATCGCGCTCGCTGGTGGTGTACACGCCACCCATTCCCACTTTGTCAAACAGCTTACGCAAGCCTTGGTTGGGCAATTTGGCGCGGTTTTCCGCCCATTCAGTTTCCATTAAGCCTGCTTGTGGCTCTTCGGAATAAATGGTAAAGCCCGCTTCTTGCCAGAATGCGCGAAGCAGTGGCCACATTTCTGCTGCCGATTTGTTTTTCACCACCAACCAGCGTTGATTACCTTGACGCTCAATATGCGCGTCTTTCACTTGATTTAAGACTTTTTTCCCGCCTTGCGATTTGGTTTCTTTCAACGCATTGGGGTTAGCGGTTGTGCCTTTGGGCAGGCTGTATAAATCGCCGTTGCGCGGGTCGTTCAAATCAGGTGGCACTTCCAAGCTCACAATTTTATTGTTGGCAGATTGATAATCCAGCTTGGGATTTTCTTTTTTGCCGCCAGAGCAAGCAGCAAGGCTGATA
>CAUVGV010000227.1:0-3158 GCA_963551505.1 uncultured Kingella sp. | reverse complement strand
GTTTTCCGCCCATTTGATCGGCTCGAAACCCTGCGGGCGGGCGGCGGCAATCTGCTCCGCGACTGGTGCCAAAATTCGGGCAGCAGCAGCGGCGGCCACTTCATTTGCCCTGTCCCGCGCCCCATCGGCTAAAGCCTCGCGCAGGCTGCTTATCCAATCAAAGCCCTGCCCGGAAAAGCACAATGCGAACGGTTCGTCATAAAAATGTTCCGGCAGGCGGTTTTGTTTCAGTGAGCCCATGGTTTCACTCCCTCCGTAATCGGTGTTAAACGGTTTGCAAAACTTAATATTATGATTGTATGACGAATAACGAGCTTGTACCACGCACTCAAATCAAACATGGTTTTCAGACGGCCTTATTGATTTCGCGTTACCCTTCCGTTGGATGGTTGAAGGGAAACGCCATGCCCACTGTTATCACCACCCTCGAAAAACTCGCTGCCGCACAAGCCCTGTTGACCGCAACCCTGCTGGCCGCACTGCCACAAAAAGCAGCCTGCACTTTGGATATTCAAACGTGCAGGCTGCTTTTCTTATCGCCGCATTCAGATTTTTCAATTGCATAAATCCGTCAATCCGCTTGACTTTTTCTGCCGCCTTACAGTATTTTACGGTTCATTAACAATTCGCTGTCTGAAAACTAGCAAGCGTAGCCTGTGTAGGGTGTGTGGCTCCGCCACGCACGCAGTTGCAAAATGCTCCGCACCCATTCCGATTTTTCAGGTAGCCTTTCAATCTACCTAGCAAGGCAGCCTGCGGAACGAAGCGGAGTTGCGAAGCTAAAAACCGATACTGTGCAGCGAACCCGTTAACCGCGTGCGTGGCAAAGCCACACACCCTACTTGAAACCCCAAAAGCAGCCTGAAAACCATGCCCCAACCCACCTTATTCCTCTACGACTACGAAACCTTCGGCATCCACCCCGCCCGCGACCGCCCCGCGCAATTTGCCGGCATCCGCACCGACCCCGATTTCAACCCCGTCGCCGACCCCCTCATACTCTATTGCAAACAAACCAACGACTACCTGCCCTCGCCCGAATCCGTGCTGATTACCGGCATCACCCCGCAAGAATGCAACCAAAAAGGCATATCCGAACCCGAATTTGCCGCGCGGATTTGCGCTGAATTTTCCCAGCCCGACACCTGCATTCTCGGCTACAACAACATCCGCTACGACGACGAAATCACCCGCCACACTTTCTACCGCAACTTCCTCGACCCCTACGAATACAGCTATCAAAACAACAACTCGCGTTGGGATTTGCTGGATGTCGTCCGTGCCCGCCACGCCCTGCGCCCCGAGGGCATAGAATGGCCGCACGATGAAAACGGCCTGCCCGTGTTCCGACTGGAAAAACTCACCACCGCCAACGGCATAGAACACGCCCACGCCCACGACGCGCTCTCCGACGTGTACGCCACCATCGCGCTGGCGAAACTCGTCAAACAAACACAGCCGCGCCTGTTCCAATTTTTCTTTGACAACCGAGGCAAAGCCCCACTCGCCGCCATGATAGACACCGCCCGCCACACCCCATTGGTGCACGTTTCCGGCATGTTCGGCAATGCCCGCAGCAACACCGCGCTCATCGCCCCGCTGGCATGGCACCCGAGCAACAAAAACGCCGTCATCGCCTGCGACTTGTCTGCCGATTTAAGCGACCTGCTGCGCCTACCCGCCGACACCCTGCGCGAACGCCTCTACACCCCCAAAGAAACCCTGCTCGCACAAGGCGCGCTGCCCGTGCCGCTCAAACTCGTCCACACCAACAAATGCCCCATCCTCGCCCCACGCAATGTTTTGCGAGCCGAAGATGCCGAACGTTTAGGCATAGACAACACGATTTGCCAAAATAACCTAGCCGCCCTGCAAAACTCGCCCGAAATCCGCCAAAAAGTACAGCAAATCTTCCGCGAAACCCGCCAATTCACTCCGAGCGACAACGTAGAAACCGAACTGTACAACGGCTTTTTCAGCCCCGCCGACAAACAAAACCTAGCCACCCTGCGCACCCTGCCGCCCGAACAACTCGCCAACCACGGCTTGCCATTCCAAGACCCGCGCATCCCCCAACTGCTGTTCCACTACCGCGCCCGCCACTTCTACCCAACCCTCACCCGCGCCGAACAAATCCAGTGGCAGAAATACCGCCGCAAAAAATTGGAAGCCGCGCTCCCCGATTTCAGCCAAAGCCTGCAAAATCTGGCGGAACAAAACGCCGATAATCCCGACAAACTACTGCTGTTGCAGGCGGTTTATCAGTATGCGGAGCGGTTGTTGGATTGAGCGAATAGATGGCAAGCCGAATGATGCGGGCTTTTGCCACCCTACTTTGCAGTATCATCTTGATATGCAGCCTGAAAACTGATGTGTGGCTGTCCTGCTTAACCCAAAGTTTCAACAATAAATTGATTTTGTCAGGAGCAAATCAATGAGCGAAAACGGATGGAGCAAATCCGACAAAAAAGTGGCACATGCCGCATTGGACAAGGCTTGGGCGGCAGAATTTGCCGAGACCAAATTAAAGATTATCAAGCAGGCTGCCGATATGCGTCATACCGACGACATGGAACAACTGGAACGCGATATGCATGAAATCCGCAAAAATTGGCGCACGGTTTACAACCATTCCTTTACCTTTATGGATTCCAAATTGGCGCGCCACTACTGCCTCGGTTATCTTACCGATGAAGATTTGGCGGCGTTTTCGGAACGGAAACAACAAATTTTGCGAGATGAAATTGAATTTATTAAAAAGTGGGACAAACGAAGAGCGGATGAACAGGAGAAGAAAGACAACGAATAAAGTTTGCCTGTTCCCTTGCAGCAGGCAGCAAGCAGGGCGTAGCACAGCCACGCACACAGTCGTCAAACGCTTCACCCATTCCAATTTTTCAGGCTGCCTTCCAATCCACCACAAGGCAGCCTGAAAACCAATGCGGACAACCCATCCCGCCAACCGCTATTCTTCGGATTCCTCTTCATTATCATCTTCCTCCTCCAAAGCCTCTCTCAGCCTTTCGCGCCTTTCCCAGCATTCAGCAAAATCAGCTTGGGTCTGCTCGGAGAACACAGCAAAATCCTCGTCTGCAAGATAACCATAATTGCGATGTCGGTTCAGTTTTATATCCATATCACTGAACCTAGATGTGTAC
>CAUVGV010000226.1:0-3207 GCA_963551505.1 uncultured Kingella sp. | reverse complement strand
GTAATGATGAGTCCCAAAAGTTACAGTAGTTTATAATTGGGCGATTACGGCATTGGCGAGAGTGTTGGGTTGGGCTGCGCTGAAAGGTGCTTCGTTTGTTGTGGCTTCGCTGAAAGGTGCTTCGTTCGTTTTCAGGCTGCCTGAAACGGTGGCGGCGTGTGCTTCGCTGGCGTGGGTGGCAACGGTTTTCAGGCTGCCTATGGGGGAAGCGGGTGTGGCTGGTGTGGTTTCTGCTTTCGCAGTCATGCGCTCGTTAGCAGGGGCGGAGTGAGTGGCTTGCGGTTCGGGCGCGGTGGTTTCGTTGGAATAGGGTGCGCTGTTGGTGGCTTTGTCTGCATTCGCTTCGCTGATGGTTTCGCCCATGTTGGCGGATGCGTTTGCGTTGGTTTCGTTGGCGGTTTCTACCGTTGGCGTTGGCTCCAAAGCGGTACCCAAAGTTGTAGCCAAACCAGCCGCATCCGTTTTCAGGCTGCCTGAAAAGGTTTGGGCTGCTGGCGCGATTTCTGTCGCTGGTTGGCTGGCTGGCGCAACGGTTGGCGTAACAGTAGGCACAACGGCTTGCGGTTCAACGGCTTCCGTTGCATCCGCATGGTTTTCATTCGCTTGGGCTGCGTTGGGTTGCGCTTCATCCACACCTGCGTTTTTCAGGCTGCCTGAAACGGTTTGAGCTGCTTGCGCGATTTCTGCCGCTGGCTGACTGGCTGGCGCAACAGTTGTCGTAATAGTGGGCGAAGCAGTAGGCGCAACGGCTGGCAGTTCAACGGCTTCCGTTGCATCTGCATGGTTTTCATTCGCTTGGGCTGCGCTGGATTGCGCTTCATTCACGCCTACGCTTTTCAGGCTGCCTATGGGCGGCGCGGCAGGCTCGTGCATTTGCGTGTTTTCAATCACGGCGTTGGCGGGCACGTTTTCCGCCGCAAACGGCGCAAAGGCAAGCATCCGCAGCAGCGTCATCACAAAGCCTGCGTATTCATCGGGCGCAAGTGGCAAATCTTGTTTGCCGTGCAACGCGCATTGGTAGTAAAGCTGGATTTGTTCGCCGTTAAACGCGCGGGCAAGGGCGTGCAAACGGTCGTATTCGGGGTCATCGGCGGCGATGGCGGTGGGCACGGTTTGCAGCAGGGCGATGCGTTGCAACAGCAGGGCAAGCTCGCCCAGTACGCTGTCAAACCCAAGCGATTGGCTGTGCATTTCGCTGGCTTTGGCGATGAGTGCCGCGCCATTTTTTTGCGACAAAATTTCCAGCAATTCAAACAAATAGCGATTGTCTACCGCGCCTATCATGTGGCGCACATCGGCTTCGGCAACGCTGCCCGAACCCATGGCAATGGCTTGGTCCAGCAGGCTTAATGCATCGCGCATAGAGCCTTGCGCGGCACGCCCAAGCAGGGTGAGCGCGGCAGGTTCGTAGGCAATTTTTTCCACATCCAAAACGTGCGCCAAATGCTCGGACACTTGCTGCGCGGTCATATTGCGTAAAACGAATTGTAAACAACGGCTTAACACCGTAATCGGCACTTTATGCGGGTCGGTGGTGGCAAGGATAAATTTGACGTGCTCAGGCGGCTCTTCCAGCGTTTTAAGCATGGCGTTGAACGCGGATTTGGACAGCATGTGCACTTCATCGATGATGTAAACCTTGTATTTGCCTGCCGTGGGCGCGTATTGGGCGTTTTCCAGCACTTCGCGGATGTTGTCTATGCCCGTGTTGCTGGCGGCATCAATTTCCAGCAAGTCCACAAATCGTCCCGAATCAATGGCTTGGCAGCTGGCGCAATGTCCGCAAGGTTCGCCGTGTTGCGCGTTTTCGCAGTTCAGGCTTTTCGCGAGAATGCGGGCGATGGTGGTTTTGCCTACGCCGCGTGTGCCCGTAAGCAAATAAGCGTGGTGCAAACGCCCGTTGGCAAGGGCGTTTTGCAGGGCTTTGACAACATGTTGCTGCCCCACGAGGTCGGCGAAGGTTTTGGGTCGCCATTTGCGGGCGAGAACTTGGTAGGTCATGGCTGGAAAGTTTGTTAAGAAAATGGGGCGAATTTTAGCATATTTGGCAGCCTGAAAATTTGGCACACTTGGTAGGATGGTTACAAAAAAGGGCAGTTTGTGGCACGGCGTGGATGCGGTGGGGATTTTCAGGCTGACTTGGGCGTTGTGTTAAATATATTGTTTTTCAAATAGTTATGATGATTGTACTGATGATGTTATGGTGTAATGCTGTTTCTGGTCGCGCAGATTTACGTTTCAGGCTGCCTTGGCAAGGGGGCATGGTTGCGTGGTTTAATGTAAAGATACGTTAGTTTTTACACGAGCTGGCACGGCAAATGCTAACACTCTTGCAACTAGATTTTTTATCCTAACTGATTTCTTGCCCTGTGGCACAAGGAGACTGTGATGAAAAAATTATGCTTGGCTTTGGTTTTGATGACTACCATCAACGGCGCATGGGCAGCAGGTTCTGCGGTGCAATTGGGCACGTTTAGAGAGTCGGATTACGCGCAAAGAATGGTGGCGAACGCGGCTTTGGCAGGTGTGCCTGCTTCGGTGAAAGAGACCAAATCTGCGGATGGCACGCCGATGTATCATGTGCGCACACCACGCATGGAGCGGCAGCAAGCGGAGCAAACGGTGGAGCGTTTGCGCAAAAATCAGATTGATGATTGCTTGATTTTGGATAATTGAGATTAACTTTTGATGGGGTTTCAGGCTGCTTGTTTGTGAGAGTTCGAGCGGTCTGAAATTTTTACAAGGACAGGGTGATGCCTGTCCTTTTTTTGTGGGTTTGATTTGGGCGTGGGTAATAGGCAGCCTGAAATACAGTTCAACCAAACCGAAATGGCGTTGACTGCGCTTCGTTTAATATTTGTGAAACGTTTGCCTTTGCGCCTTATCGCGGCGCGGCGACTTACTTTTCTTTGCTTCGCCAAAGAAAAGTAAGCAAAAGAAAGGCGACCCCGACGTGCAGGTCTGCTTCGCAGACTTCCCTCACTACGCATCCTTTTTTTGGCGCGTGCGAACTAGCCGCACTTCGTGTGTCGTCGAACAAGCGCACGCTTTTTCCCGAAAAAAGAATGCTCCGTTCGGCTGGACGTAGGGGAATGTGCAGTAGCATTAAACAGTTGCGAAGCGGTAGGCAGCCTGAAAATCAATCTATCCAACAATAGACCTCTTGCGAAAATATTCATCCCATCGCATTAACCAGTCCTGCAATCA
>CAUVGV010000225.1:0-3251 GCA_963551505.1 uncultured Kingella sp. | reverse complement strand
AAAACGACTGGATAATCGCCTTCAATAATTTGAGAAACGGGTAAATCAAAGCCACGTTGTAACGGCGAAAAATCTATAATTTTCCGTTCTTCCCACTCCCCCGCAAATCCTTGAAACCTTAAACGCGGTACGCTGTTTTTATGCATTGCCGCCTCCTAAAATCGCCTGCCAGCCTTTGATGCCTGCCAGATCATATGCGTCACCCGTTAAATCGTTCATCATTTGGGCGAGTTCTGCCGCGCTTTGTCGGCTTTGTGCGTGCAAATCGGCGTAGGTGTCGGCGTATTTGGCGCACAGGGCGGCGAGCTGTTGGCAGAAGTCGGCGAGCGTCTGCTGCGGCAGTTCGTGCATGGCGGCAATCAGCGGGGCAAACCATTTTTTGCGCAGCAAATCGAGCGCTTCGCTGTCGCTTAGGTTTTGGATGGCGGCGATGGTCGCTTGCGTGAGTGCGGCAGCAGCGGTTTTGTGTTTGGCTTTGAGGGCTTTTTCTTCGCTTTGCAGCAAATAGGCTTGTTTGAGTTTGGCGGCGAGGCTGTCGGCTTCAAAGCTGTGTTTTTTCAGCTGTGCGTCAAAATCTGCCTTTTTGGCGGGCGTGATGCCGTCTGAAACAAGGGCGGCTTGCAGGGCTTTGGGGATTTCGGCGCTGATAAAGCCGCTGCCGTCTTCGTTGACGGCGTCGCTGTCTTGGTCTTCTTCGGTAAGCGATTCAATCAGGCTTTGCTGCTCGCTGGCGATTTCGGCAAGGCGGTTTTCTAGGGTTTTCAGGCTGCCTAGGTCGTCTGCCAGCATTTCGCGCTGTACGAGTTCAAAGGGCAAGATGCGCCCTTGCCAGCCGTCTTGGATTTCTGTTTCTTTTTTGGTTTTGGGGTCTTTTTTGAGCACCATCACGGGGTCGATTTGTTTGATGGCGCTTGCGCCTTCGGTTTGGATCATTTCCAAATCGGCGGCGATGCCTGCGTTGTCGGCGCGCCAGAGGTCGTCGAGTTTTTGGTAGGCGGTGTAAAAGTCGATCAGCGGCGTGGCGGCGAGTTTTTGGCGGATGGTTTCGGCAAGGGTTTGCTGGGTTTGGGAAATATTGAGCGTTGCCATGGGGGCGATCAGCGTGTTTTCCAAAATTTGGGGCAGATTGGCAAAGGTTTGGGCGTATTGCGCGAGATAGGCGGCAACGCTCGGGTGTGCTTGGATTTCGGTTTTCAGGCTGCCTGAAACGGGGGAAACGTAGGGCGTGCCGTTATCCGTGAACAGGCTTTGTTGCAAGCCTGCAAACGCCTGCCAATAGGGGGAAAACTGCGCCAGCTCGGCTTTGGGGATGCCGCCGTGTATGCTGGCGTAGATGTCCCATTGCTCGGGGGCGTCGGCGGAATCGACGTAGCGGGGAATGTTGAGGTTGTAGCCGTTGGCTTGGATTTCGCTTTTGGGCACGACGCGTGAGAATTTAGGGATTTCGCGGCGCGCTGTTACGCAATCGACTATGCGCTTGATGTCGGAGGCGCGCAGGTGGTTGTTTTTGCCTTGTTTGATGAAGTGTTTGGAGGCGTCGATCATCAATACGTCGTCGCGCTCGCGCTCTTGGCGCAAGACGATGATGATGGTGGGAATGCCTGTGCCGAAGAAGATGTTGGCAGGCAGCCCGATAATGGCGTCGATATGGTTGTATTCGATTAGGTTTTTGCGGATTTTTTCTTCTTCGCCGCCGCGAAAGAGCACGCCGTGCGGCAGGACGATGGTCATGATGCCGCTGGGTTTGAGGTGGTATAAATCGTGCAGCAAAAAGGCAAAATCGGCTTTGGTTTGCGGCGCTAGCCCGAAGCGTTTGTAACGCGGGTCGCTTTCTTTGTCGGCAGGATTCCACGGCTGGGAATAGGGGGGATTGGAAACGACGGCATCGAGATAGAGCGGGGTGCCTTCGAGCGGCCAGTCGTCTTCGAGGGTGTCGGCGTTGCGTACGAAGATTTTGTCGTGGGAGATGCCGCGCATGATGAGATTCATACGGGTGAGGTTGTAGGTGTTTTCTTTCAGCTCTTGGGCGTAGTATTTGATGTCGTCGGGGCTTTTAAGGTGTTTGGCGATGCTGTGCCCGATGTTGATGAGCAGGGAGCCCGAGCCGCTGGTGGGGTCGTATATGCTGATTTCGTCGCGGTCTTTCAGATGGTCGGCGATGATTTCGGACATTAACAGCGACACTTCGTGCGGCGTGTAAAACTCGCCTGCTTTTTTGCCGGCGTTGGCGGCGAACATACTGATTAAGTATTCGTAGATAAAGCCGAGTACGTCGTAGCCCTGTTTGCCGTCCATCGGGATGTCTTTAATCAGATGAAACAGGTCTTTCACCGCGCTGGTTTGGCTGGCGGCGGTGTCGCCCAGTTTGCTTAGGCCCGATTCGAGCGTTTTAAAAATGCCGTCAAACACGGCTTTGTAGTTGGGGGCGATGTGGCGGCTGAAGGCGCTCATCGCATCGCGCACTTGGGCAATGTTGAAATCGCTGCCTTGTGCCAACCAAGTGGAAAACAGGTGATCGTAGCTGATGAAGTAGCCGAGGTTTTCTTGGATAAACTGAACCAATTCGCCCTCTTCAGCCAGCTCACTTGGGAAATCGGCTTTTTCCAAGCCCTGCGCGATGACGAATTTTTCCAGTTTGTCGGAGAGGAATTTGTAAAAGATAAAGCCGAGAATATAGTCTTTGTATTCGTTGGCTTCGATTTTGGAGCGCATTTTGTTGGCGGACTGCCAGATTTTGGCGGCGAGTTGCTGTTTGTTCATGGGGAAACTCCGAAACGGATTGATTTGATGGAAAAAAGGGGAATTTTATCAGCTTTGAGGATGCGGTGTGGACGGAAAAAGGCAGCCTGAAAGGGGGGGTTGGGTTTTCAGGCTGCCTTTGGCGGTTTTTTGGGGGGGCATGTGGGGCAGCCTGAAACGCAGCGGACCGTTTTCAGGCTGCCTTGGTGTTTCAGGCTGCCGTCCCACTCAATTTCCCCAACACCGCCCGAATCGTTCTCACCCGTGCGTCCACATCTTCCATCACCGCGCTCACGCGCAATTTGTCCGCCCCCGCCATGCGGTAGTTTTTATTGCTCTGCATCAGCAAAATAATATCGGCAGGCTCGACGACGGTGTGTTTGCCGAAGGTGAGCGTGAGCGCGTCGGTGGACGCATCAATGGCGGTGATGCCGAGGGCTTTGGCGGCTAGGCGCAGGCGGTGGCTGTCGAGCAGAGTTTTGACAGGCTGTTCGGGCAGTCCGAAGCGGTCG
>CAUVGV010000224.1:0-3339 GCA_963551505.1 uncultured Kingella sp. | reverse complement strand
ACAAAAGATACTGTATTTCACGTCAAGGCTAAAATGCAAAAATTGTTGATTTAAGTCAAGTTTTGTTAATGTTTTGCCAGTACATGGCGTTGCGCCGCCATACCCACGCTTTTTTTGTGCATTGAATTGGCTTTGTCTTTGGGTTCGCCGCTTTGCGGGGGCTAGCCCCCACACCCCCAGTCTCACTTGCGACGCCGCGCGGGCAAGGGGGCGGGCTTCGCCCTTTCACCTTGCCCTTTCGGCTGAGTATGGGGTCGCTTCCAAACCGTCAAGGGGGTGTTCGTAAAGGCTGCGCCTTTACAAATCTTCCCCCTTGACTGTTTTTCAGCTCCATGTAGCCCGAGCAGCCTTTATTTTTCGTCCAGTCTATTTAGCGTCCAGCCTCTTCAATCATTTTATCTGCCTTTTGGTGCAGGGTTGCATCAAAGGGCTTTTGTGTTTTGAGGCAGGTGTAGGCATAGCGTAGGATTTTGCACATCATCATTATATAGACTTGCTTTGGATGCTTGCCTCTTGCGACTTGCTCATTAAACCAACCGCGCCATAGCTTGCTTCTTGTACAGGCTGTTCTTGCTGGCATATACAGCGATTTTCGTAGGGTTTTATCGCCCATCTTGGACACTTTTTGCGCGCCTTTGTATTTACCACTGTCTCTAATAATCGGCGATAAGCCCAAGTAGCTAATTAAATGTTTCGCCGTTTGAAATTTGTCCAAATCAACGAGGACGGATAGCAGGATTTGGGCAGTGTTTTTGCCTACTCCTGGAATGGTTGAGAGTATTTTTTGCTTTGCCTTTAACTGCTCATCGCTTTCAATAATGACTTGGATTTTTTCTCTGATGTTTTCCAGCTCTTCTTCCAAGGTTTCAATTATTTTTTCAACAGATGCTTTTGTGTAGTCATCTGCTGTTTCTTTTCGGTTTTTCTCTGCGACAAGTAGGCTATTTAGTTGTTCTGTTCGGCGATGTAGTGATTGTATGGCTTTGCTGGTTTCGTTGTTGGGTTGCCAGCATTGCGGTTTTTCTTTTTTGGCAAAATCTGCAATCAGCTTGGCATCTTGTTTGTCTGTTTTGATGCGTTTTAGCTGCATTTTGGCATAGCCTTTAATGGCAAGTGGATTGACCACCGAAACAGCGTAGCCATGCTGATGTAGCGTTGTTGCAGCCAGCAAATAGTACACGTTTGTTGCTTCACAGCAAATATGTGTGTTTTCTTTGCTTAATCCTTTTGTTTGTAAATGCGCTAATAACGTTTGAATGCCCTGAATGGTATTCTCAATTTTCAAATGACCGCAGGCATCTGAATAGGTATCTACGGTATCTTTTGAAATGTCCAATCCTAGATAGTGCATGTTTTGCAATCCTTGCAAATAATGGCTTTTGCCAATGATACTGTTATGTTTTATGTCAAAAGGAAACTGCACGCACCAATCTTTTGTCATGGATTAACCAAGGCAGTCTTGCGGGTGTCGTGCAGTTTTTAAATTTTACCGTAGGGCAGGCATTATGCGTACAGTGGGCAGTTGTTTACTTATCTTATTGTATTACAGCAAGTCTTTCTGACCGCCCTGCGGTTAAACTGGGGAGCGGTTTGCCGCCTAGTTCCAAAATTTGATTGTTGGATGCGTTTTCAGGCTGCCCTATGCTTTGGCTCGGCATTGCGGTTTGTTGCGTTGGTTCTCTAAATGGGTCAAACGGCAATCCGTTTTCTACATAATCTAAACATACTTCTTTACTAATTTCTTTTAGCTTAGTTGCTTGGTCGGAATAACAAGTACAGCCTGATTTTCCGCCTTTAATACATGCGGCGATACGCTCGTATTGTTTGACTTGTCGGACGCTGTTGTAAAGTGGTTTGGATTCGGGACGCTCTGCCAAAGTAGGAACAAACATATCGGGATTTAAATCTGCGCCTTGATTGACTTGTGGGATAGCATTTTGTTTTAAATTCTCTATGTTGCCTGTAAGCGTGGCAGGGCTGGATGCGCTTGGGTTATCACTACTCTCGGCTACCATACCCGCTTTGACCTTATAGCCTTGATACATCCGATAGCCCATCCAACCGACTAAACCAAAGATAAATGGTATAAAAATCAGCATGGCAATAATCACATAATACCAGCGCGATTTAACATGACCGTGCCCTGTATGGGCTTCTGCTGATTTGTAATACTGAAAGACCTCTTCACGGATTTTATGGCTGCTAGATAGGGCATTTCTGGCTTGCGCGGTGGGATTGAGTGCTACCTCATTCCATTCCAAACGTGTTAAGCCCCCCATTTTGTTAGCAGCAATATGAATATGTTTGCCGACTACTTCGCGCAGGTTTAAATCGATGATTTTAGGCGACTGGGTAATCAGGATTAAATCAATCGCCGAATGTCCATGCACATTAAGCCACGCCACTTTATCGGGCATCTTGCTACCGGGCGGACGAGCGGGAAACAGATTTTGCACTTCGTCGTAAACGACAACAGAACCAACATTCTCTTTCCATTGCAGCCATACGTTTAAATCTTCCCAGCTATGCCCTTCAGGTGGTTTATGATGGGGTATTTCTAGCCCATTGATGTTGCTGAATAGTTTGCGACCCTTATAGTAATCATCAAACATAAGCATTTCTACAACAAATGCGGTTTTACCAATTCTCGGTTTGCCTGTTACCAGAACAATTTGTGCCATTACCTTTCCTTTATCGCTTCGCTAGCTTTTTTTGCCTGTTGGCATCAACTTGGTTAATGTCTTAAACGTTAAAATAAAGGTTAGGCAGCCTAGAAAGATATTCAGTACTGTACCGCCACCTGAAATATAAAAGATTTGCAATAGACCAGCAGGAACGCCTTGTACAGATGCTGCGATGCGCTCTTTGAAGCCTGAAATCAATACTTCCAAACCTACATAGGTTACAGCGGATAAGCCAAACGCCGTCATTATTCTGCCCGCGAGTGTGCCTAAACCACTTAATAACATAGGTATTAGAGCAGCTAGAAATTTCATATTTCCCCCTAACTTTCACGAATAGTGCGAGCGCAGAAAAACGCAGCAACGAGCCAAGCAAACGCAATAATCATTGGGCGCAGCATTCCTGCTAAATCGCATGCAGGTTGCATGCTGAATCCAAAGGTTGAGCCGAATGCTTGAAATTGCACAGGTACAGGACACACACCATCCGTCGGGAAGACATTGTCGGGTGTGAATTTAAGCGAGACTTCCTCTTTTGGAATATCAAAATCGGTATCTGTTGTTTCAGGTTTATCAGGGACGGTATCGCACGCGAGAATGTCAGGATGCTCTTTACACAAGTCTATCGGAGCTGGTTGGGATGCGGGTTGTGTTTTTT
>CAUVGV010000223.1:0-3429 GCA_963551505.1 uncultured Kingella sp. | reverse complement strand
AATTTGGTTGTACAAATTGGCTTCATTTGCTTGCTGTGTCTTGGCATTGCTGGCGAGGATTTCTTGGATAATTTGAACTTTTAACTCTTGCAGCTTTTCGCTGGCTTCAATAATTGGCGTAGCGGTTTCGGTTAGGGCAGCCTGAAAATGGGCTATATCGTGTTGGAACTGTGCGATTTGCTGCTTTTGGATGTTTTCCATTACGGCCGCAAACATGGCTTGCATGATTAACATATCGCGGATGGATACATCATGCGCCTCAACTTTGAGCCCTGCGCGGTGATAAACCGCTGTGCTGATTTCATCGGCATTCAAGAGTTTCAACTTCGTGTTGGGTTTTGCATCTGATTTCATGCTGGCTTATCCGCTTCGGACAAAGTGTGTTTCTTGTGCCATGCTTCGCTGGCAAGAAAAGGCACTCGGTCTAACTCCACCCAAATGATGTTGCGAAACTCTGCTAAACGGGTGCGCGTCCAACGTCCAAAATCAGCACTTTTAGCAACTTCATGGAACGTAGCATTGTGTTCGGTCATTTGTTTAATATCATCGCCATAGGTATCTGCATTCATTACTGGAATGCGAACAATGCCTGCAATTTTGTTGCGGTAGGCATTGCAAATTTCAAACTCTTCAAACGGTTTACCTTGTTCTTGAATCTCACCATGTAAATGCTCATTGAGCCAAACAACAACTTGCGCATCAATGCTACTTAACACCCGCGCCAAACCTTTGATACATTCATTTTTTGCTTGCCCACCATTCAGCGGAACGTGCATCACCATGCGCACATTTTCATTGATTAACATCGCATCTACATTCGCTTCGGCGATATAGGTCATCAACGGGTCAAAAGTAGATGTGCCTGTATCAATCACAGCAATGCCCTTATCATCAATTAAAGTGTCTAACAAACCGTCAAATTTTTTGATGTTAATCACAGGGCGGTCATCCGCTTTAATATTGATGTATTTAGCCTTTAATGCTTGGTATCCTGCAAAAGTTGGATTATCAGGGTCGGTGTCAAAGCAAAAAAGTTTGTCTTCCGCACGGTCTTGCAAATATTGCGCCAACAACATAGCTACAAAGGATTTGCCTACGCCACCTTTGGATTGGGTAACAAAATGCACTTCTTTCATTTCAAAAACCTTTCTTTGTTCAAATTCAAAAATCCAATGATTATTCACAAGAAAAAAACCACTTTGAGCTCGGAAATGGTTTTTGCATTGTGAACAGCTAAATGCTGGGCAACTTTCAGGCAGTCTGAAAGCAAAAAAACCGCCAACGATGCCCACCGTTGGCGGCGAAATGCTACGGAAAAAGAAGAAACTAAACCGCAGCAGGAGGTAAAAGACTTTATCGGTTCGTGAGCGCGTTTATTGTGGTCGCGTTTATTGCTGCACATCCACCCACTTGCCCCCTTGTTTCGGGTCGCCCACATATTTCACGGTGTCGCTTACGCGCGTCCATTCGTGGTTGTGATAGGCGGAGCAGTAGGATGGTTTGGCATTAAGCACCACCACTTTTTGCACATCTTGGCACTCTTGCACAGGTTTGTTTTTTGCACTCAAACTGCGCATCGCGCTTTTGTTGGCAACCACTTTGCACTCGCGCACGGTAATGGTGCGACGCATCACACGGTTCAACTCTTGGGCATCGCATCGCCCTGCCCCATTTGCCAAAGCGCGATTTAGCTCTTTAATGCCCTTCTCGCCAGATGTGGGGCAAAGGTTCAAAAAGTTCTCCCGCGCTTGAATTGTTTTGTGCGGTTTCTTGTGATGAATGCTGAAATAGCGTTGCAAAGAGGGATTGCACTCGCCGGGTCGTGTGCCGCTGGATAAGCACAAAATAGCTTCGCAGGCGAGTTTGGTGTCGCCTGTAAGCAAATCGGGTTGAACTGCGGGTGTAGCGGGCGCAGCGGATGCAATGCTGGGCGCGAGCAGCGCGGTGGTTAATAAAATGGCGAGTTTGGATTTCATAAAAATCTCCTAGGGTTTAGAAAAAGGGAAGGCAGCCTGAAATCGGTGTATTGATTTTCAGGCTGCCTGAAAGTGGGTATCGCTGCCGTACAATGTTTTTTCGGTTTTCCACGACCGCCACAATGTTTTTGGCTTTCCACTGCCATTGGGGGTGGCTTTGATACCCGTTGAGAAAAAAGGAAAACGAAGCTAATGCAAATCGCGTTTTGCGTTTTTAAATTCTTGAATAATTTTGTTTTTTGCTGCCCTTTTTTGAGCGGCAGCTTCTTGGATAAGCCGTTCACTAACCATTTCCATAAAATGGTATAAGGCGTTTTCAGGAGTATCGGTTTGTTTAATGCTCTCACGCATAATGGCTGAATAGGTGTAATTACCATTGGCATAGGCAATCATGCGTTTGGCGTTTTGACGCATGGATTCTAGTAAACCAGCAAAGATAACAAAAACAGGTACAAATAAAATAATGCCGAAGAAAACAATGCCCAGTACTATTGATGTCTCACCTCTCACAAAAGGTGGAAAAATCAGAGCCAAAATAGAGCCAAGTACAATAGACGTAAAAATAACAACAATCCAAAAAAGTTCAAGTGTTCTTTCAAATATGTACTTATTTAACATAAATTTCTTTCAGGCTGCTTTATTCAAAGGCTGCCGCCACCGACAAAATCGCCAAATTACTGCATCCACTGCCCCACCCGCCATTCAAACGCATACAACACGCTATCAACCGTGGCGTAATCATTCATGCAATCGCGCAAAATGCTGGAATAGGCATAACCACCGTTGGCATAAGCAAGCATTCTTTTGGGATGCGCTCGCAAATCATTGCGCACCATAAAACGCAGCACGCAAAAAAGCAGGGGCACAACCAAAACAATAAGCAGCAGGCAAATCAGCACCTGCCCTATATCGTTTTGCATCCATTGCGGGTAATCAGGAAAAAGGGATAACAGAAATAGCAGAGCAAAGGTAATGGCTGCGTCAATCCACAACAGCAATCCAAAAATGAATGCGACATAGTGTTCAAACAACAGTTTGATAAAGAGATGCTTCACAGCACAGCCATTCGCCCATACCGTCTGCGCGTATAAGCATTTTCAGGCTGCCGTGCCAGTCGCACCACAAAATACCCCGTGCGCTGTTCCAGTTTCACCCAACCCTCGCGCATGGCAGCAATGGCGCATTTGCGTTTGCTAGCATCGGCAGCATCAAAATGGGAAACGGTAATAAACGGGCGATAGGCTAGGATGTCTAGCAATTTTTCTTGTGTCCATTTGCGGCTCATGGCAACTTCCTTATTGTTAAGATTAACGAACTTCTTTTCTTATTTGTTCAATTTTTGCAGCTTCCTTTGCGGCTTCTTTTGCTTTATTAGAAGCTTTTTTTTCTTCATTTTCTTGTTTAATAAAAGCATCATGCTCTTCATTAAAGCATAAAATAGTTCCTTTGATGG
>CAUVGV010000222.1:0-3448 GCA_963551505.1 uncultured Kingella sp. | reverse complement strand
TGTGCTTTTTGCCTTGTATCCACGCTTTTATGTCATAAAATCTACCTATGGAAATAGTGAATACAGGTTCTTAAATCCGCTAAAATCCAACCGTCCGCAGTTTAAAACATCAACCCAATCCAACCGCGCAACCCGTTTTCAGGCTGCCTACAAAACCTAAACAGGACACTCCCATGCTCCCCACACTCATCTTTTGCGCTATCGCTTACTTCATCGTCAGCCGCCCATCCCCCCAATCCGACAGCACCGCCCGCACATGGCTGCGCTACCTCCTGTTTCTCGCCCCCATCGCCCAAGCCATCACGCTGTACACCGCAGGCGCCGCCGCATTCCTCCTCAGCTTTCTCGTCGGCATCTTCGCCGCCTACCTTACCGCAGGCTCAGACGACGACACATGGATAAACGGTATGTTCGCATCCAGCCTTATCTTGCCGTTTGCCCTTGCCGTGTTACACTTCATCAGCCATCTAGCCGATTGGCAATGGTTCAACAGCCCGCTTGCCAACGCATTCAGCCAATTTCTGTGTGGCTACTGCATCGCCCTGTTCAACTTTATGCCCATGTTCCAAGGCATCCGCGACCAACTCAGCGACTGATTTTCAGGCTGCCTATCCCGCCCCATAGGCAGCCTGAAAAACAATTTTCGCCAACCCCTTGCCAAAGCATACACATTTTAAGAATAATAAAAAAAGAACATTCAGGCTGCCCGCTTTAATAAGGCAGCCTGAAAACGCAAAACCCATTTTCAGGCTGCCTTTCCATATACAAAATATGTCCATCCAAGCAGCCTGAAATTCCCTTAACCCACTTCACAAGCAAAACAACATCATGGCAAAAAATCTCCTTATCGTAGAATCCCCCAACAAAATCAAATCCATCAAAAAATACCTTGGCAGCGATTACGAAGTGCTCGCTTCGTTTGGACACGTGCGCGACTTGATTAAGAAAAACGGCGCAGTCAATCCCGAAGACAACTTCGCCATGAAATACGAAATCCCCGCCAAATCGGTCAAATACGTGGATGAAATCGTCCAAGCCGCCAAACACGCCGATACCATCTACCTCGCCACCGACCCGGACAGAGAAGGCGAAGCCATCTCATGGCACATCGCCGAAATCCTCAAATCCAAACGCGGCATGGCAAATATCGGCGACAAGCTGCAACGCGTGGTATTCCACGAAGTCACCCCCAAAGGCGTGCAAGAAGCCATCCAACACCCGCGCGGGCTAGACATCAACCTTGTGGATGCACAGCAAGCCCGCCGCGCGTTGGATTACCTTGTCGGCTTCAATTTATCGCCGCTGTTGTGGAAAAAAATCCGCCGTGGCTTATCCGCAGGACGCGTGCAAAGCCCCGCCTTGCGCCTAATTTGCGAACGCGAAAACGAAATCCGCGCCTTTGAAACCCAAGAATACTGGTCTATCCACATGGACAGCCACAAAGGACGCACCAAATTCAGCGCCAAGCTCACTCAATGGCAAAACACCAAGCTGGAGCAATTTTCCCTGCCCAACGAAGAGAGCCAAGCCGCCATCCTTGCCGCGCTGCAAGGCAAAGAAGCCCGCGTGTCCGAAGTCATCAAAAAGAAAGCTACGCGCAAGCCCGCCGCCCCCTACACCACCTCCACCATGCAGCAAGATGCCGTGCGCAAACTCGGTTTCACCACCGACCGCACCATGCGCACCGCCCAGCAGCTATTTGAAGGCATAGACGTAGGGCAGGGCGCAGTTGGCTTGATTACCTATATGCGCACCGATAGCGTAACCCTGTCGCAAGATGCCATCACCGAAATCCGCCACTATATTGACAACAAAATCGGCGCGGACTACCTCCCCAACAGCCCCCGCGTGTACAAAACCAAATCCAAAAACGCCCAAGAAGCGCACGAAGCCATCCGCCCCACCTCCGTTTACCGCACGCCCGAAAGCGTGAAACCCTTTCTCAGCGCCGATCAATTCAAGCTCTACCAAATGATTTGGCAGCGCACCGTCGCCTGCCAAATGGTAGAAGCCAAATTTGATGCTACCACCGTAGATATTGCCGTTAGCGAAGGCATTTTCCGCGCCACAGGACAAGTGCTTGTGTTTGCAGGCTTTTTAAGCGTGTACCAAGAAGGTGCAGACGAAGACGATAGCGAAGACGAAAACAACAAAAAACTGCCCGAAATGGCAGTTGGCGATGCGCTCCCCGTGGATAATCTATACGGCGAACAACATTTCACCCAACCCCCGCCACGCTTTAACGAAGCCACGCTCGTGAAAGCCCTAGAAGAATACGGCATCGGTCGCCCTTCCACCTACGCCAGCATCATCAAAACGCTCAAAGACCGCGAATACGTGATTGTAGAACAACGCCGCTTCCTGCCCACCGACACAGGCGAAGTAGTCAACCGATTTCTAACCGAACATTTCAAACAATATGTGGATTACAACTTCACCGCCAAACTAGAAGACCAGCTTGATGAAATCGCAGGCGGCAAACGCCAATGGATTCCCGTGATGGACACCTTTTGGCAAGGCTTCCACAAACAAGTGGAAGAAAAAGAAGGCATAGAACGCGCCAAATTCACCACCGAAGAACTGGATGAAACCTGCCCCAAATGCGGCAACCACAAATTGCAAATCAAATTCGGGCGGGCAGGGCGATTCATCGCCTGCGCAGGCTACCCCGAATGCGACTACACCCGCAATGTAAACGAAACTGCCGAACAAGCCGCCGCACGCATCGCCCAAGACGAAGCCATGCAAGCCGAACTTAACGGGCGACAATGCCCACAATGCGGCGGGCAACTCGTTTACAAAAACAGCCGCACAGGCAAAAAATTCATCGGCTGCGCCAATTACCCCAAATGCAAATACGTTGAACCCCTAGAAAAACCCAAAGACACAGGCGTAACCTGCCCGCAATGCGGCAAAGGACATTTGGTGGAACGAAAATCCCGTTTCGGCACCACCTTTTACAGCTGCGATACCTACCCCGAATGCAAATACGCCATCAACAGCGAACCCCTTGCCCAACCTTGCCCACAATGCGGCTGGGCAATTACCATGCGCAAAGTAACCAAACGCTGGGGCGTGCAGCGCGTCTGCCCACAAAAAGAATGCGGCTGGAAAGAGCAGTTGGAAGCACCCGTGCCGAAAGAGAAGAAATAGCGTGAGCGAGTTGGCTTAATAGGCAGCCTGAAAATACGTTTAGATTGATTTTCAGGCTGCCTCTCCACATGATTTTGCAGTCAACCGCCGTTAATTGTGAACAAACAGTCTCAAACAAAAAACCATTATTCCGCAAACATTTGCCGATTTTGTAGAAACATTTTCTGCTGTGGCGATTGACAATAATCGTTCAGGTGCGTATAGTTCGCGTCTTTCGCTGCCACGGCAGCCGCCTCTTTTAAGAGGTCTAATTTTTTGTTCTTTAAAAAAGCAGATTACCGATAAGTGTGAGTGC
>CAUVGV010000221.1:0-3467 GCA_963551505.1 uncultured Kingella sp. | reverse complement strand
TTATTTTTTGGATCAGGATTTTGGTAAGCGATTTCGGTATAGTTAATTTGACGAAATGCAATTTCATCAAAATTGCTCCAATCTTTTTGTAAGTAACCGCTAGTTTTAGTATTGTATCCCCACGCATAAATCTCTTCTGAAAACAGATCAGGCATTCCTGCTTGAATAGCCTGTACCAACCGTTTGCATAAGTCCACATATTCTCGAGCGGTCAGCTCTGGATTTTTAAAACGAGCAAAAATATTAAAATTAGAGCTGCTATTTAAGTTATTCATTAGTATATTCCCTATTTTGAGGTCACGACAATATTAAAATTAGAATCAAAGAAACCTCCTTCATTATTATTGCGATTGAAGTAACCTTGCCTGATTGGCTCTACCGTGCGATAGAAGCCAAACAGGTTAAAACCATATCGCCAGACTATTTCAGGCTGCGTAAACCGCTGGATAGGCGCATTTATGAGCTATGTGCCAAACATTGCGGTAAGCAAAAAGAATGGCATATTTCTCTGGAAATATTGCATAGGAAATCGGGCAGTATGGCAACGCTGCGCCGTTTTAGGCAGGCGATTAAAGAGTTGGTTGCCAGCAATGATTTGCCCGATTACCGACTAACTTATGATGATAAGAAAGATGTGTTGAAAGTGCGGAATCGGGATTTGTCAAGCCTATTAAAATCTAAAGAAATCTAATTATCACTGCACCAAAAAGGATGCCCCTCATTTCTATCGTACTCTGTTAAATTTTTCATTTTATCCATAATATAAAATGGAATTTGGGTATTTATGGTAAAAACAGGTTCATATCTATAATCTTCATTTTTTCTAGATTCTTCAAAGCTATATTTTGATGATTCTAAACAATCAAAAAAACAATGGAAAAAATCATAAAATAAATTATATAAGTATCCATTTTCCATTTTTTTTAGCCTGGATTTGCTATAATCAATACAGATTGCATTAATTGGAATTTTTCTAAATTCAACTTGAATTTCATTCATTAATGAATATGCTATATCCAACTCATTGGATGCTAGATATTTACGATATAGTCTGTCAGTAATAACACTCCAATTTTTATTTGGATATTTTTTAGCCACAAAAGAGTTAATGCATTCAAAAAATAATAAAAAATCATATTCTGTGCCAACATCCATTAAAATAGAACCGCCTGTAAAACCAACATGTTCATTCATGATAAATTCCCATTTTGTTATATATAAGAACCTAATCGTCGCTGCACCAAAAAGGACGACCATTGTTTTCATCGTATTCAGTTAAAGATTTCATTTGTTCAATAATCACAAATGGAATTTCAGTCTTCATCGTAAATACTGGTTGATATGGATAGTCTTCTAATGTACTGAGTTCAAAACTAGCTCTTGCAGATTCTGTACATCTAAAAAAACGTTCAAATAAATCATTAAATAAATGATATAAGCTATTTCCAGGCATTGATACCAAGTTAGATTTTTCATAATCTACATCAACGCAAGTAATTGGTATTTGTTTGAATTTAATTTTTATTTTGTTCATTAGTTCTTCTGCTTCATTTAATTCATTATGTTTTAAATATTTTTTATATAGCCTATCTGTGATAATACCCCAGTTTTCGTTAGGGTATTCCTGGATTACAAATAGATTAACGCATTTGAAAAATAATGACATATCATATTCCGTCCCTACTTCCGAAATAAGATCGCCTCCAACAAAACCTACATGTTTATTCATGGCTAAATTTCCTTAATCAATTAATCTAATATTTTTATATTCAATTATTCTCCCGCTTTTTCTGCTTATTTCCTTTTTAATATGATTTCTTTTTGCTACATCAACATTTTGCCCCCTAACGTCAATAACAACTGTTTGAGCAAGCGTAGGGTGGGCAATTCATTGCCCACCAAAATATTAGCCATACAACAAATGGTGGGCAACCAGTTGCCCACCCTACGCAAACTTATGATGACAAGAAAGATGTGTTGAAGGTGCGGAATCGGAATTTTTCTAAATTCCTTAAAAATCACCATAGTAAGCGTAGCCTACATAGGTAAGGTGTGTGGCTTTGCCACGCACGTGGTCTTTGCCATTTGATAGGCAGCCTGAAATCTAATGCCGTTTTCAGGCGGTTTTTTGGTTTTCAGGCTGCCTCATCCCATCCAGCAGCCTGAAACCCACCCTCGCTATTTCCCGCGCCTGCCCGTTGCCCAGCGTTCCGCCCATTCCAACGCCATCAAGCCCAGCAGCACCGCCGCGCGATGTTTCCATTTGGCGGGCAGCATCGCCAGCTTCAAGCCATCCGAATAGCGCACCACATCGCCCGCCACATCCGCCAGTTGCCAAGCTACGCTGTCCGATTTTGCCTGCGCTGCTTGTTTGCGTTGCGCCGCTTGTTGTTGCGTGTAGCGCAGTTTGGCGCGGGCTAAATCGCATTGTAGCAGCAACAATTCTCGTTGTTCTTGTTTACTCAACATCGCGCGATGCTCCTGTGGGTTTGGATTGGTTGCTATCCGCGTCCGCTTCGCCCGCTTTCAGGCTGCCTGAAAGTGCTGTCAAGTCTTGTTGTAAGGCGGCAAGCGTTTGCTGTATCTGCGCCGTGTCGTGCTGCCAAATGCGCGGAATGCGCCGCAGCAGCAGCCACATCGCCGGCACGCCCGTCGCCGCCACGCCGAAAAACAGCCAAATTTTTGCCTGCGTGGTAAGCACCACATTCAGCCCCAGCAGCAACGCCACCAGCATCACCACCAGCACCACCGCCGCCAGCACAATCAGCGCGGCAATCACCAACACGCCGCGCAGTTGCTCGTTGGCATCCATCTGCAACACGCGCAGCCGCAGCAGCAGCAATTCGCTGCCCTGCGAAGCCAAAGTTTTTAAGGTGGCTAAATCTTGTTTGATACCCATTTCAGGCTGCCTTAATCTTGTTCAAAATAAATTCCAGTTCCGCCACGCCCCCCATTTTCAGGCTGCCTTTGCGCTGTGCATGAGTAGGCAGCCTGAAAACGATGATTCCATCTTACGCCAAATCAGCCGCCTGATGTTGTGCAGAACCCGTATTCATGCGTGATGAATACGGGTTGATTGTGCGTTTCAGGCTGCCGTTTATTTAAGGCGGCGCGTTTATCGGCAGCCTGAAAATGCGTTTACTTGCGGTTCAACAACACGCCCACCACCAAGCCCGCCAGCGCGGCAAAGCCCATCGCGTAATACGGTTTTTCATTGATGTATTCATCGGCGCGTTGCGCATGGTGTTTCACTTGCTCTACCGCGCGGCCTTCAAAATTTTGCAATTTTTCCTGCGCCACGCCCAACCTTGCTTGCAAACGAGTTTTCAAAGCCTGCGTTTCTTCCGCGCTGCGCTCTGCGCCTGCTTGATACAGGTTTTCCACTTCGTTTAACACGGTGTGGATTTCGTTTAACAAGGCTTGTTTTTGTGCTTCAAAATCGGATTTCATCGTATGACTCCTTATGT
>CAUVGV010000220.1:0-3498 GCA_963551505.1 uncultured Kingella sp. | reverse complement strand
AAATTAATACGCATACCTATATTTGTTATTAGTTTAAACAACAGCCATCGTAGAGAAATTATATCTAACCGTTTGAACTCACTAAATCTAAAATTTGAGTTTATAGATGCTGTGGATGGAAAATCTTTACAAGATGAGCAATTAAAATTAGTTGATTATGATTTCTACCCTCAAATATGTGGTTCATCTAGAAAGTTGACTCTTGGAGAAATTGGTTGTGCAATGAGTCATATTAAAGTTTATCAAAAAATAATAGATGAAAAGATTGAAATAGCAATTATATTAGAAGATGATGCAATCGTTTCAAATCATTTTTTGTTGATTGTAAACGATATTATTCGCAAAATTCCAAAACGAGCAGAAATTTGCTTTCTAGACCATGACAAAGCTAAATCATGGTTATTAAAGAGAATGCTGATTCAACGCTATAAACTTGCTAGATATGTTACACCACGTAAAAAATCAAAACGTTGCATTATTTGCGCAACGGCATACTTTCTCACTTTATCAGGAGCGCAAAAGTTGCTAGATAAAGCCTATCCCATAAGAATGCCTGCCGATTATTTGACGGGGATGTTGCAATTAACGGGAGTTCATGGTTATGGTGTTGAGCCACCTTGTGTTTTCAAAGGAGTAGATTCAGAAATTGACGCAATAGAACAGCGTTGATTATTGATTAAATACACTTTAAAGGCAGCCTGAAAGACAACAATGATTTTAAGCTGCCTAATCAGAGAGGATGAGGCGTAGAAATATTAGAGTGCAAGACAAAAGCAGCAAGAATAGGATTAGAGAATCATTATGATGATAATGAATAAACTGAAAGGCAAAGGCTTTTCTGACGGAGAAATCCAGCGAATGCGTTCAATTAAACCTAGAAAAATAATGAATATAGAGCTTGTTTATCCTAATATAGTCCGTAATGAAATCATAATTGGTTATGATACATACCCAATCATTGTGAAAGCAGAGGGCGTATTTATTCATGAGACATCCAATTATCGTTTCATAAATTCAAATATAAATGCTTTTTTAAGCTGTTTGAATATATATGATGAATACTGCAAAAATATTGCGTTTTATGCTAACGAAGATGAGAATACGATTATTGAAATTGTGAAAAAATATATTAACCAAATGAAAGCATGCGATTTTTACGCATTGAGCAATGAGAATTTTTACTGGGCAATAATGGCACAGCAAATGATGGATGGAAATATATAGCAATAAATCAAATAAGGTTTGATTGCACTGATAAGGCAGCCTGAAATTTTTGCGAAACAACCCATGTATCCACACATCGTCATTCCCGCGTAGGCGGGAATCTTGCTTAAATCTAGGCAATGGTTTGTTTTTTATAGATATTTAAGAGTATCAGACAAGATTCCCGCCTGCGCGGGAATGACGGCATCTGTTGATTTTCAGGCTGTCTCTGTTTCATCAGGAGCTTGCCATTGCGTTTTGGGCAGAAAAAAGTAAATCGCCAGCCATGTGCCGATGGGGAAGCCCAGCAGCATCATGGCAAACACAATTTCGGAAACTTTGCGCGACCATTCGTATTTCTGCGCTGTGCCATAGGCTAACAGCGCGTGTAGCACAATGGGGAAAGTGCACAGAATAACCATCAGCAATAGGGTTAAAAAGCTATTGATGGGGATGGACATAAGCAGCACAAGCAGTGTAGGCGGCATAAACAGCGCGTAAAAAATAGCACAGCCGATGTGCACGCGCTTTAAGCGCAGGTGGTTATCGCGGTAGGTGGTATGCCATGTTTTCATTATGTTGTTCCTTGTTATAAGGCAGCCTGAAACGCCAACAATGGTTTCAGGCTGCCTTTTGCGTGGAATTAAATCTCAATCCCTTTCAACTTCGCCACGGTGTTGATGTCTTTATCGCCACGCCCTGATAGGTTCACCAAAATCACTTGGTCTTTGCCCATTTTCGGCGCGTTTTCCACCGCCCATGCGAGCGCGTGGCTGCTTTCCAGCGCGGGGATGATGCCTTCGTATAGGCAAAGTAAATCAAAGGCTTGTAAGGCGGCTTCGTCGCCTGCGGTGGTGTATTCTACGCGCTTGATGTCGTGCAGATGGCTGTGTTCGGGGCCGATACCAGGGTAGTCCAAGCCTGCGGATACGGAGTGTGTGCCGAGGATTTGCCCGTTGTCGTCTTGCATCAAATAGCTGCGAAAGCCGTGTAGCACGCCGATGGGGGCGTGGGATGAGATGGGCGCGGCGTGGCTGGCGGTGTGAATGCCCAAGCCGCCTGCTTCCACGCCGATTAGGCGGGTTTGCGCGGTGGCGATATAGGGATGGAACAAGCCGATGGCGTTGGAGCCGCCGCCCACGCAGGCTACGGCAACGTCGGGTTGTCGCCCGATGGCTTCTTGCATTTGCGCTTGGGCTTCGCGCCCGATGACGCATTGAAAATCGCGCACCATTTCGGGATAGGGCGCGGGGCCGGCGGCGGTGCCGATGATGTAGAAGGTGTCGTCCACGCGGGCAACCCATTCGCGCATGGCTTCGTTCATTGCGTCTTTAAGCGTGCGGCTGCCACTGTCCACGCTGACGACGTTTGCGCCGAGCAGCTTCATGCGGAACACGTTGGGCGCTTGGCGGATGATGTCGTCTGCGCCCATGTAAACATGGCATTCCATGCCAAAGCGGGCGGCTACGGTGGCGCTGGCTACGCCGTGTTGCCCTGCGCCTGTTTCGGCGATGACGCGCTTTTTGCCCATGCGGCGGGCGAGTAGGGCTTGCCCGATGGTGTTGTTGATTTTGTGCGCGCCTGTGTGGTTTAGGTCTTCGCGTTTGAGCCAGATTTGCGCGCCGCCGAGATGCTTGGACAGGCGTTCGGCGTGGTAAACGGGGCTGGGGCGGCCGACATAGTGTTTTAAATCGCGCTCAAATTCTGCCCAAAATTGGGGGTCTTGCTTGGCTTGGGCGTAGGCTTGGGCGAGCTCTTGCAGCGCGGGAATCAGCGTTTCGGCAACGTACACGCCGCCGTGTTCGCCAAAAAAGCCTTGTTCGTTGGGGGCTTGGTAGTTTTGCATGGTGGTTTCCTTTGGGGGAATGAGTGTTAAGAAAGTTTAACGGATGATAGCATAAGGATAGGTTTCAGGCTGCCTTATTGGGGATGGGCTGGGCTGGAAATCAATTCATTGCGCAACAAAAATCGTTTGCGCTAGGGCAAAATTGTTTTTCAGGCTGCCTATTGAATGATAACAAGGCAGCCTGAAATCTTTGCCAAATCCGCAACCGATGGAGCGTCGGTAGCTCGCCGACATCTTGGCAAATCAGTCATGCGCTGTTTGATATGTTGACGACGAGCCGTTGCCGCTCCATTTTGGGTTTCAGGCTGCCTATTGGATTGAATAGCAAGGCAACGATAAATAACCACGCGACAACAGTAGGCAGCCTGAAAAAGGAATGAGTGCTTTGTGGTTAGCTTTTTGTTTAGCTTTAACCATGCGCTTCGTGCCAGCGGGGCACTTACTTTTCT
>CAUVGV010000219.1:0-3545 GCA_963551505.1 uncultured Kingella sp. | reverse complement strand
TTGATTATAGAAGAAGCTAGTCATGGTGGAGTGGGGGTGGTGAGTTTGGGGTGTGGGGGAATTTACGGGGTTTTTGGAGGAGGTGTGCAAAAGTTTCAGCCTGAAAATACAAAACAGCCAGTTGCAAAAACAACCGGCTGTTATCCATCTATTCACATTAAAAGATTACAACACCACGCGGCGGAAATCTTTTAACAAGTTTGCCAAGAACACGGTGAAACGCATACCTGCCGCGCCATCAATCACACGGTGGTCAAACGACAAACTCAACGGACACATCAAGCGTGGTTCAAACTCTTTACCATTCCAAACAGGTTTGATTTGAGATTTGCACACACCCAAAATAGCCACTTCGGGCGCATTCACAATCGGTGTAAAGCCTGTGCCACCAATGCCGCCCAAGCTAGAAATGGTAAAGCACGCGCCTTGCATTTCTTGTGGTTTCAATTTGCCTTCGCGGGCTTTTTTGCTCAATTCAGTCAATTCTTGGCTGATTTCTTTCAAGCCTTTTTTGTCCACATCTTTGATTACAGGCACAACCAAGCCGTTTGGCGTATCTGCCGCAAAGCCGATGTTGTAGTATTTTTTCAATACTAAGTTATCGCCGTCCAAGGAAGAATTGAACTCTGGGAACGCTTTCAGCGCGGTAACAGACGCTTTAATGATAAATGCCAAAGGAGACACTTTCACACCTGCTTTTTCCCATTCTTTGTTCAATGCTTTGCGGAATTCTTCCAGCTCGGTCATATCCGCTTCTTCGTTCACGGTAACGTGAGGAATCATCACCCAGTTGCGAGACAGGTTTTGACCCGAGATTTTTTTGATGCGAGAAAGCTCTTTAACTTCCACTTCACCAAATTTGCTGAAATCCACTTTTGGCCATGGCAACAAGTTCAAACCGCCGCCCAAAGAAGCGCCTGCGCCACCTGATTGCAGCACGCCTTTAACAAAGGATTTAACGTCGTCCGCAGTAATACGACCTTTTTGACCTGAGCCTTTAACCGACCCCAAATCCACGCCCAATTCGCGTGCCAATTTGCGGGTTGAAGGGCCTGCGTGCGCTTTGGAGAATGTGGCTTCGTTGATGGCAGAAGATGCAGCAACAGGAGCGGGTGCAGCGGGAGCAGGCGCAGCAGCTTGTGCTACGGGAGCAGGTGCAGCGGCAGGCGCGGGTGCAGCAGCAGGAGCAGCTTGTGCAGGAGCTTCTGCGGCGGCAGCACCTGTTTCAACAGTCAGAATCACCGAACCTTCGGAAACCTTGTCGCCCACTTTAATTTTCACTTCTTGTACTACACCAGCCGCATCAGCAGGCACATCCATAGTGGCTTTGTCGGTTTCCAGTGTAATCAAAGTTTGGTCTAATGCGATGGTATCGCCCGCTTTTACTTCAACGGCAATCACATCTACATTATCGTGTCCGCCAATATCGGGGACTTTAATTTCTACAATGCTCATGAGTTTTCCTTGAATGAGTCTATTTTCGTGAAAAAAGGTTTTCAGGCTGCCTGAAAATCGTGTTTCAGGCTGCCTGAACGAAACGCTAATTACAGATTCCAGCTTGCTTGGCGGTTAGCGTCGATACCATATTTTTCAATGGCTTGTTGAACCACTTTCGCATCAACTTTGCCTTCTTTTGCCAAACCGCTCAATGCAGCAACCACAACGTTGTAGCGGTCCACTTCAAAGAATTTACGCAAGTTAGCACGGCTATCACTGCGACCAAAGCCATCAGTACCCAACACGGTGAACGATTGACCAGCAGGGATGCCTGGGCGGATGCGTTCAGCAAAGGCGCGAACATAGTCGGTTGATGCCACAATCGGACCAGTATGACCTTGCAATTGACGGGTAACAAATGGAACTTTTTGTTCTTTGGTTGGATTCAAACGGTTGAAGCGTTCAACTTCCATGATGTCGCGGTGCATTTGGTTGAATGATGGGCAAGACCATACATTGGCTTCTACACCGAAGTCATCTTTCAACAATTGAGCAGCGGCAATCACTTCTTGCAAGATTACGCCAGAGCCCAACAGTTGAACTTTTTTGTCGCTCTTACCGCCTTCTTGCAACAAGTACATACCGTTCAAGATTTCTTGCTCAATGCCTTTGCGCGCAGGCATAGCAGGGTGAGCGTAGTTTTGGTTCATCACGGTTATATAGTAGAACACGTTTTCATGTTCCACATACATACGGCGCAAGCCATCATGCAAGATAACAGCCAACTCGTATTGGAATGTTGGGTCATAAGTGCGGCAGTTTGGAATCAAATCTGCTTGGATGTGGCTATGACCATCTTGGTGCTGCAAGCCTTCGCCGTTCAATGTGGTGCGACCAGAAGTGCCGCCCAACAAGAAGCCGCGTGCATTCATATCACCTGCTGCCCAAGCCAAGTCGCCAACACGTTGGAAACCGAACATTGAGTAGTAAATATAGAATGGAATGGTGGTGTAACGGCTGTTGACGTAAGAAGTTGCAGACGCAATCCATGAAGAAATCGCACCAGGCTCGTTAATACCTTCTTGCAAGATTTGACCATCGGTTGATTCTTTGTAGAACATCAACTGTTCTTTATCTTGGGGCACATAGTGCTGACCTTGGGTGTTCCAAATACCAATTTGACGGAACATACCTTCCATACCAAACGTACGGCATTCATCGGGCACGATGGGCACAATGCGTTTGCCCAATTCTTTATTTTTAATCAAAGTGTTCAAGATGCGAACGAATGCCATAGTGGTAGAAAATTCGCGGTCGCCGCTTGATTCTAATTGAGTTTGGAATGCGCTCAATTCAGGGATAGGCAAGGTTTCATTGTTTGGATTGCGAGATGGCAAGTAACCGCCCAATGCTTTGCGCTGACCGTGCAAATATTCATATTCAGGCGTGCCTTCTGCGAAGCGAACGTATGGCAAATGATCGCTTTCAATTTGCTCGTCGGTTACAGGGATGCTGTGGCGAGTACGGAATTGTTTCAATGAAGGAACATCCATTTTTTTGGCTTGGTGAACGGTATTTTGCGCTTCACCTGCTGCGCCCATGCCGTAACCTTTAACGGTTTTAGTCAAGATTACAGTAGGTTTGCCGTTTGCGTGGTTCACGGCTTCGTAGTAAGCGTTGTACACTTTAACGGGGTCGTGTCCACCAAATTCTAGGTTGTAGATTTGTTCATCAGTCAAATCAGCAACCAATGCTTTCAATTCTGGGGTGTTGAACATATGTTCGCGGATGTAGGCACCATCTTTTGAGTGGAAGTTTTGATAGTCGCCGTCCACAATTTCTTCCATGCGTGCTTTCAATGCGCCTGTGGTGTCTTTTGCCAGTATGGCATCCCAGCTACCGCCCCAAATCACTTTGATGGCATTCCAGCCTGCGCCACGGAATAAACCTTCGTATTCTTGGATAATTTTGCCGTTGCCGTTTACAGGGCCATCCAAGCGTTGCAAGTTACAGTTAATCACAAAAATCAGGTTATCTAATTTTTCGCGCGCAGCTAATGCTAATGCGCCTTGGGCTTCTGGTTCAGTCATTTCGCCATCGCCGCAGAA
>CAUVGV010000218.1:0-3547 GCA_963551505.1 uncultured Kingella sp. | reverse complement strand
GAAAACAAGGATAAGAGCTGTTCTAAAATTGCTAATAACCGTAAAAATGCTTTATACGGTTATATGGCTTGGAACTTAGGTGATACAAAAGTATTTTGTCCCGAATCAGTTTCTTTTTTTGATCAAGATGCAGCAAATAGCAATATTAAGAAATCCGCCAAATGTATTGTTATAAAAAGTGAATTTATCCAAATTTTGGATAAACGTTATATATCTAATAACGGATTTTAGAAAAATTACGAATCAATACAATAAAGGCGGTAGAATCTGCCCACGGTTAAAGCTACACCCAAAGCCAACCACAACGCACAAAATTATTTTCAGGCTGCCCCCCAAAGGCAGCCTGAAAAACAAAAAACCGTTTACAGCAATGCCAAACGGTTTTACACGAATGCGTTTTAGCTTCGCCCAAACGTGCGCTACTCGTTTTCAGGCTGCCTCAAATCTTGCACGCCCCACCCGCGCAATCATCTTCCGCGTTCCCCGCATCCACGCCGCCTTCCACCGCCACGCCGTCAAACTGAGCAAACAAATCATCCAAATCATCCAAATCATCGCCTAAAACAGCCAAATCTTGATTTTCGTTCATATCGTGTCTCCATAATAAAGTGCATTGAGCCGCCCAAATGGGGGCAATCATCCAAAAAGCAAATGTAAGGCAGCCTGAAACCCCCAAACCCGCTATAATCGCGCTTTTCATTTTTTGCAACCCACACAAGCGAAATCACCATGCAAGAACACTATCAACCCTCGCTCATCGAGCCCGCCGCCCAGCAAAAATGGGCAGCGCAACGCGCGTTTAACGTAACCGAAGACACCAGCAAACCCAAATTCTACTGCCTCTCCATGTTCCCCTACCCCAGCGGCAAGCTGCACATGGGGCACGTTCGCAACTACACCATCGGCGATGTGCGCAGCCGTTTCAAAAAAATGCAAGGCTACAACGTGTTGCAGCCGATGGGCTGGGACGCATTTGGTATGCCCGCCGAAAACGCCGCGATTAACAACAACGTTGCCCCCGCCGCGTGGACGTATTCCAACATTGATTATATGAAACAACAGCTTAAATCGCTGGGTTTCGCTTTGGATTGGCAACGCGAAGTCGCCACCTGTCGCCCCGATTATTACCGCTGGGAGCAGCTGCTGTTTACCAAATTGTTCAAAAAAGGCATCGTGTACCGCAAGCTCGGCACGGTGAATTGGGACCCGATTGACCAAACCGTGCTCGCCAACGAGCAAGTGATAGACGGGCGCGGCTGGCGTTCGGGCGCGTTGGTGGAAAAGCGCGAAATCCCGATGTATTACTTCAAAATCACCGATTACGCCGAGCAGTTGCTTAACGATTTAGACGGCTTGGACTGGCCCGAGCAAGTGAAAACCATGCAACGAAACTGGATTGGCAAATCGCGCGGCATGACGGTGCGCTTTGCCATCGCCGACGACAGCAAAACAGGCCTAAACGGCGACGACGCGCAGTTTTTACAGGTATACACTACGCGCCCCGACACGCTGATGGGCGCAACCTATGTTGCCGTTGCCGCCGAACATCCGCTGGCCACCGCAGCCGCCGCCAATCAGCCCGAATTGCAAGCGTTCATCGCCGAATGCAAGGCGGGCAGCGTTGCCGAAGCCGATATGGCAACCATGGAGAAAAAAGGCGTGCCAACAGGGCGTTTTGTGATTAACCCGCTCAACGGCGAGAAGCTGGAAGTGTGGGTGGCAAATTATGTGTTGTGGGGCTACGGCGATGGCGCGGTAATGGCGGTGCCTGCGCACGATGAGCGCGATTTTGCCTTTGCCAACCTTTTTGGCTTGCCGATTAAGCAAGTGATTGCCGTGGGCAGCAACGCCTTCGACGCGGACCACTGGCAGGATTGGTATGGCGACAAGGAAAACGGCGTGCTAATCAACAGCGGCGAATTTAACGGCTTGGGTTTTCAGGCTGCCTTTGATGCCATCGGCGCAAAATTGCAAGCCACAGGCGCGGGCGAGCCGAAAACGCAATACCGCCTGCGCGATTGGGGCATTTCGCGCCAACGCTATTGGGGTTGCCCCATTCCCATCATCCATTGCGAACGCTGCGGCGATGTGCCCGTGCCCGAGCAAGATTTGCCCGTGGTGCTGCCTGAAAACGTTGTCCCCGACGGCGCAGGCTCGCCGCTGGCCAAAATGCCCGAGTTCTACGAAACCCAATGCCCCAGCTGCGGCGGTGCGGCGCGGCGCGAAACCGACACCATGGATACGTTTATGGAATCCAGTTGGTATCAATTCCGTTATATGTCGCCCCAGTTTAACGGCGGCATGGTGTCGCCCGAAGCGGCGGCGTATTGGCAACAGGTTGACCAATACATCGGTGGCATTGAACACGCCATTTTGCACCTGCTTTACGCGCGTTTCTTCACCAAGCTGATGAACGATGAAGGCATCGTGCCCGTGCGCGAGCCGTTTAAACAGCTGCTCACGCAAGGCATGGTGCTGGCGGCAACCTATTACCGCGAAAACGCGGAGGGCAAAAAAACATGGTACAACCCCGCCGATGTAACCGTGCAAACCGATGAAAAAGGTCGCCCCGTATCCGCTGTATTGGATGCCGATGGGCAGCCCGTTATCATTGGCGGCGTGGAAAAAATGTCCAAATCCAAAAACAACGGCGTGGACCCACAAGCCATCATCAACACATACGGCGCAGACACCGCGCGGCTATTTATGATGTTTGCCAGCCCGCCCGAGCAATCATTGGAATGGAGCGACAGCGGCGTGGCAGGCGCGTATCGTTTTTTGAACCGCTTATGGCGCACGGTGTATGGCTTTGTGCAACAAGGCGGCGCGGCAGTCAGCAAGTTTTCAGGCTGCCAAGACGCACTTTCAGGCAGCCTGAAAGAACTGCGCTTCAAATTGCACAGCACCATCGCCAAAGTAACGGACGACTACGACCGCCGCCAACAATTCAACACCGCCATCGCCGCCGTGATGGAGCTGCTCAACCAATATGACAAAACCGACACCGCCAGCGATGCAGGCAAAGCCGTCGCCCGCGAAGTGCTGGAAGCCACCATTATCCTGCTCTCGCCCATCGTGCCGCACATCTGCGAAACCTTGTGGGCGGAATTGAACGCAGGCAGCGCGTTGTGGCAACAAGCATGGCTGCAAGCCGACCCCGCCGCATTGGTGCAAACCGAAATAGAATTGATGGTGCAAGTAAACGGTAAACTGCGCGACAAAATTCTCGTTGCCGCCGATGCTTCGGAAGACAACATCCAAGCTGTCGCCTTGGCCAGCGCAGGCGCAATCAAGTTTATAGAAGGCAAAACGCCGAAGAAAGTGATTGTTGTGCCGAAGCGGTTGGTGAATATTGTGGTTTGATGTTGATGATGTGAATAGGCAGCCTGAAAACGTGTTTTTGCGTTTCAGGCTGCCTATCTACTTGTTTTTAAATTTGGAAAAACTGTGTCTAATCTGTCTTATCAATTTGAAGAATATGAATTTTGTGGGTATATTCATCATCGTGCCAATTTCACAATAAACTCACGAGAATATTTTATTGCCT
>CAUVGV010000217.1:0-3559 GCA_963551505.1 uncultured Kingella sp. | reverse complement strand
TTAAGCCATTTGCCTACGCGGCTGGCGAAAAATTTGGCAAAAGCCGTTTTCAGGCTGCCTTAGGGCTGTTTGCCAAGCAACGCAGTCCATTTAATAGCATCCAACCCCCCCTGCAAACCACCCCAGCAACCATACACAATTTAACGCCCAACCGCGCGGAATAGCCTTAAAAAATAGCCACTAAGCAAAGCAAATTTTGCTACAATGCACGGCTATTTCACTAGGGCAGCCTGAAAACAATTACCATGCAACCAAGGAATTTTATGCACGCAAAACATCAACAAGGCAAAGGCTTATTTAGCTTTATGGCAGGCTCAATCGCCGCATTGATTGCCATTGCAGGCGTATTGTTCACATTAAACAACAACAAAGCGCGCGACTTCAAAAACCTCGCCACCAGCAAGCAACAACCCGCCAGCCAAGACGACCAAACCGAAGTGCTGCTGCCCAGCAACGTGCCCGCCAGCACAGCCAACAACACGCGCACCATCGCGCCCATACGAGAAGACGACGAACCCATCGTCGCCTCCACTCCGCGCACGCGCCCCGCTAAACCACGCACAGAACCCGAAATCACCGCAGACGAAGAAGAACCCGTTGTAAGCAAAGAAAAACCGAAAAAACCCGAAACCGCCCGCCGCGCGCCCGATATGATGGACGACCCTGTGCTAGGCGATATAACTGAAAACGAGCCCCCGCGCGAAACCAAACCGCGCAAATCTGAGGGAAAAGCCGACAATAGGCAGCCTGAAAAACCCAAACTCAACGAAGCCGAAAAACGCCGTCGCCAGCAAGAAGACATCGCCGACCGCAACGCCAAACCCACCGCCGAGCAAATTCTCAACAGCGGCAGCATAGAAAAAGCCCGCGAAGTCGCCCGCCAAGAAGCGCAAGCCAAACGCGCCAAACAACGCGCCGCCGAAGCAGCCAACGCCAACAGCAAAGCCGACAATGCGCCCGCCCCAGCCAAAGAAAGCAAAGCCGACCAACCCGCCGCGCCCAGCAAAGCCAACAGCGAAGCCAAGCCCCGTGCAGAAAGCAAGCCTGCCAACACCCGCCGCACCACCGTGCAAGCAGGCGCATACAACACCCGCCAAGCCGCCGAAGCACAACGCGCCAAACTCGCGCTCATGGGCGTAAACACCCAAGTTGTAGAAGTGCAAAGCAACGGCAAAACACTCTATCGCGTGCAAACGCGCAGCATGGACAGCAAACACGCCAACCAAGTGCGCGAAACCTTGCAGCAAAACGGCGTAAACAGCATCCCTCGCAAACAATAACCTCACCTAAGGAAAAACCATGAAAACAACCCTAAAAACCACCGCATTTGCCGCCTTTTTAGCCTTGGCAACCGCTCTGCCCGCTTCCGCCGCCACCGAAGGCGTGGATTACGAAGTGGTGAAAACCGAAGTTGCCCCCTTGCAAAAAGACAAAATTGAAGTAACCGAATTTTTTGCGTACTGGTGTCCGCACTGCAAAGACCTTGAACCCATCTTGCTCAAACACGCCAAAACGTTCAAAAAAGACACCGTGTTGCGCACCGAACACATCGTGTGGGACGAAGGGCGCGACTTTGGCTTTGCCCGTCTTGCCGCAGCGGTGAAACAAGCAGGCTTGCGCGACCAAGCCGACCCCGTGATTTTTGAAGCCTTTGCTTCGCAACGCATTGATTTGGGCAAAGATGCCGTGTTGCGCGAATGGCTGCCCGCCCAATCCGCGTTTGATGGCAAAAAAGTGTTGGCTGCCTACGATTCATTTAGCAACAAAAACATGGCAGAGCAAATGAAAACGTGGACCAACCAATACGAAATCACAGGCACGCCTACTGTTATTGTGGGCGGCAAATACAAAGTCAATTTCCAACAAGGTTTTGATGGCGGCATGAAAGTCATTGATGAATTGGTGCAAAAAGTGCGCGACGAGCGCGGCATGAAAGCCCCCGAAGCCGCTAAACCCGTTCGCAGCGTAGGCGCACGCTTTGTCAACAAAATCGCCAAAGCCAAATAAACCGCCTATTGAGGCAGCCTGAAAACTCAACCCATGCCCGCAATAAAACATACTTGCAGGCATGGGTTTCCCATTTTCAGGCTGCCTCACAACGTCTCTTCTTTCCCCCATAGGCAGTCTGAAAACCGTTTTAGCCACGCAGACTGCCTTCCCCATCCCACCACCCAAGCAAAGGAATCCCCAATGAACTTCACCATCAAACCCTTCTCCGAACTCACCACCGCCGAACTCCACGCCATCTACACCGCCCGCGTTGCCGTATTTGTGGTAGAGCAAGCCTGCCCGTATCAAGAAGTGGACGCGCAAGACCCTGCCGCGCTGCACATCTTTGCCGAGCAAGACGGCAAAGTCATTGCCTACTGCCGCCTGATTCCGCATGGCGACAGCGTGCATTTGGGGCGCGTGTTGGTGCTGCCCGAGCATCGCGCCGAAAAACTGGGGCGCAAAATCGTCGCCTTTGCCGTGGATTACGCGCGTGAACATTTCCCGCAATGCAGCGTGTACGCCCAAGCGCAAACCTATCTGCAAAACTTCTACGCCTCGTTCGGCTTTGTTGCCCAATCCGAATCGTATTTGGAAGACAATATCCCGCATATTGATATGCTATTGCCCGCCGTGCAATCATAGCGATGAAGCAAAAATTGCAGTAAAATTAACACGCTTTCAGGCTGCCTTACGCCCTGTTTCAGCAGGTTTCAGGCAGCCTGAAAACCATTTTTCAACCCATTTATTCTTGGAAAATACCACACCATGAAAACCTCCGAGCTCCGCCAAAAATTCCTGCAATTTTTCCAATCCAAAGGACACCAAATCGTCCACTCGTCCAGCCTCGTCCCCCACGACGACCCCACGCTCTTGTTCACCAACGCGGGCATGAACCAGTTTAAAGACGTATTCTTGGGCTTTGACAAACGCCCCTACACCCGCGCCACCACCGCGCAAAAATGCGTGCGCGCAGGCGGCAAACACAATGATTTGGAAAATGTGGGCTATACCGCCCGCCACCACACCTTCTTTGAAATGATGGGCAATTTCTCGTTTGGCGATTATTTCAAAAAAGAAGTGATTCCGTTCGCGTGGGAATTTCTCACCAGCCCCGAATGGCTGAACATTCCCAAAGAAAAACTGCTGGTAACTGTGTATGCCGAAGACGACGAAGCCTACAACATTTGGCACGACAACATAGGCATTCCTGCCGAGCGTATCGTCCGCATCGGCGACAACAAAGGCAGCCGCTACGCTTCGGATAACTTCTGGCAGATGGGCGACACTGGCCCCTGCGGCCCCTGCACCGAGATTTTCTACGACCACGGCGAAGAAATCTGGGGCGGCATTCCGGGCAGCCCCGAAGAAGACGGCGACCGCTGGATTGAGATTTGGAACTGCGTGTTTATGCAGTTCAACCGCGACGAGCAGGGCAATATGAACCCGCTGCCCAAGCCCAGCGTGGACACAGGCATGGGCTTGGAGCGCATGGCGGCGGTGATGCAGGGTGTACACAGCAACTACGAAATCGACCTGTTCCAAGACCTGCTCAAAGCCGTTGCCCGCG
>CAUVGV010000216.1:0-3589 GCA_963551505.1 uncultured Kingella sp. | reverse complement strand
AAGTAGATTATATGGTTCATGTAAAGCCCTAATTTCGCATCTTTACACTTATTTACATTTGCTTTAAACGCAACAAAGCACAGGTACTTTTTGTACCTGATCACTTTTGCCATTCTTTAACTTGCCATTTTCACGCGTAACGCCGCGTACCACTTTTTGAGTTGTGGTTATGAACTGGCTTTGTAGTTTGCATCAAACGGTTTTTTGGTTTTGTAGATGTAATACGCGAGTTTCAGCAGTTTGCGCATCAATGCCACCACAATAACCTTTGGACGCTTTCCGTTAGCCCTTAAACGCATGACAAATGGCTTAAAGTAGTTGCTGCGCATGGCTGAAAGAGCGGGCATAAATAAAGCAGTTTTCAACCGTTTATTGCCTAATCGCGTCAATTTTTCTTTGTCCTTAACGCTGCTGCCCGATTGTTTAATTTCGGGACTTAATCCCGCGTAAGCAATAAATTTATTCGCAGTTTTGAAGTCTTTGCCCAGTAGGTTTTGCAATATCCATAATGCGGTTTGTTGATTGATACACGGGATGGTTTGCAAACGTTGGCAATGCTGGTTGATTTTTTCGTTCTCTTGGCAGATGGTTTGCATCTCTTGGCGAGCAAATTCCAATTGCTTAGTCAGCTCATCTATAACGCTTTGATGGACTTGAATGATAAAAGCATCGCTTGAAGCATGAATTTGGTTTTTATGCCTACCTATCTCCGCTTGCAGTTGCAAGCATAAGCCATTAAGTTTACTTAAACGGTATTCCGCCTTTTCAGGCTGCTTATACGGATAGGGGCTTAATTTATCCAAAAAGCGTTTACCGTAATCGGCAATCAATGCCGCATCCGCTTTGTCAGTTTTGGTACGACTGAACACCTTTTCAGCATGGTTCTTGATTTTCAATGGATTGACGACATAGACCGTATAGAACTGGGAAAAATAGTTAGCAGCAGCTTCATAGTAAATACCTGTCGCCTCCATCACAATCGCCACTTTGCGGATTCTGTGTTGTTTTATCCATTGCCTGATTTGCTCAAAGCCTTTAATTCCGTTTTCTTGTTTGACGTGTGGTAACGCATCATCTGTTTTCGCGCTGCTTTTCAGTAGGCAGCAGTCTAGCGTGTCTTTGGATACATCAAACCCGATTATATTCATAAATTATCCTTATCATTCAGCCTGTTGGCTTTGATTATATTCAATCTAAAAAAACGGAATGGCTGCCCGATAAATCTACTTTACAACTTAAATTAAGGTCGTATTTACTATCTAGGCAGCCTGATTTTGATTGTGCGCTCAATCAAAATCTGTAAGCCACCTATCAGCGCATGGCTGCGTAAGTGGCTTAGGGATGTTGATTAAACAGAGTTAGGCTATTGGATGCTACGCAGACTTTCAGGATAAGCAGGCGTTAAACTGGGACGGACTTCGCCATCTAATTGCACCACTTGGCTAGGACGGCTTTCGCCTACATTATCCGCAGTTTGTGGCACATTTTGACGTTGGTTATTAGCATCCACCTTTTTGTAAGGATTAAACGGCATGCCATCTGTTAAATAGCTGGTACAAAGCGTTTGGCTAATTTCCTTAATCTTTGTGCCTTGCTCGCTGTAACAAGTACAACGCGCATCCACTTTCACACAAGCAACGGGATATTCCATGCTGGTTACATTGCGCTGCCCATCGTAAAGCGGCTTGGTTTCGGGCTTTTCAGCCAAACGAGGGATAAAGTCCTCAACTTTTGCACCGAGCGTGTTTTGTTGCGGATTTTGCAAAGCGGTTGCCGCATCAATTTGTTGTTGAATGCTGCCATTTGGCGCACTAGCGGATAACGCTGTCTGCGTATTTTCTGCTTCTTTGGGCTTACCGATGTTTTTCAGCATGGAGTAGCTCATATAAATCATTATGGGCATCAAAACCAGCATCAGTGGCAAAACAAAAACGACTTTGCTCACTTTGTTGCTGTTTTCAGTATGAATTTCGGCGGATTTGTATAAGTCAAAGACCTTTTTATCCAGTTTATGCACTTTGGCAAAAGCATCTTTGGCTTGGGTTAGCGGATTAGTGGCGCAGTATTTCCACTCTAAAATTGTCCGCATCCCCAGCTTGTTTTTGGCAATATGCCAATGTTTATTGACCAAACCGCGCAGGTTCATATCAATGTTTTTTGGGTTTTGCGTCAGTACAAAAATATCTACGCCTAGATGGCGATGGGTATTTAACCATGCCACATTGGGCGGTACTTTGCTGCCGTTGCTTCTGGCGGGCCATACGTCTTGCACTTCATCAATAATCAGGATAGAACCATGGTTTTCAGGCTGCTGTATCCATTTATAGCAATCGTGGAAGCTCAATTTATCGGGCGTGCTAGCAGCCTGTTCACTTTCTAGGCTGGATACTTCTATGTGCGGTAATTGCAGCCCTTTGATGTTGGTAAATACTTTGCGCGGGTTGCCTTGTGCATCTTTGAATATCGGGTCATGCAGCATTAAATGAACCATGTGGGCGGTTTTACCTGCCCCCGGTGTGCCGGTAATTAGGGTTATTTCTGCCATGATTGCCCCTTATTTTTTGCCCAATCGGCTTGTGAGTTGAGTTACGCCCTTGACGCTAACATAGAACGTAAACGCGCCTAGAATAATATTCAACGCCACCCCACCGCCTGAAATATAAAAAATCTGCAACATGTCATGAGGCACGCCTGTTACATTGTTGGTTATCTTGTCGGTAAACTGTTTGACAATGCGTTCCAAACCGACATAGGTAACGGCAGTAATGCCAAACGAAACCAGCAGTTTGCCGGCAAATGTAGCCAGTAAATTAGCGAAAGCGGGAATAAGCGCGGCAATAAACTTCATTTTGAACTCCGATTAGCATGTGTGAATGTTTTGCAGGATGGGCGGGATAAATCAACGTTTGTGGTGGAAATCCGCTACGCTGTTTTTATGCTAGTCAGTCCAGTATCGCCATTGCTTCGGGGTTTGCAGATGGGACAATAAAACAGGCTAATCAGAAAGGGGGTATTCATAAAGACTGCGTCTTTACAAACCTTCCCCCTTTCTGATTAGCCTGTTTCATTGTCTTTTCCACTGCACCCCGAAGCAATGGCGATACTGGACTGACTAGCTAAAAAAAACAGCTTCGCTACCGTGTGTTATTGGTTAGGGGCATTGAGCCCCTAACCAATAAAACCCCTTCGCTGCTAGCTCCCCTGTCCTGACGTAGGAAAGGGCAAACTGGGGCGGTTTGTGGTTAGGATTTGAAGGCTTTTAGGCAGAATATGGCGGCAACCAGCCACGCCACAGCAATGATTAAACCGCGTAGCTTGGTGGCGACTTCGCAAATGTAGGTGGTATCAAAAGCAAAGGTTTTACTGCCTGAAAAAGGGATAGAAAGTTCAAAAGAAATAGGAGCGGGACAAACGCCTGAATCAGGAAAAATAGTCGCGGGGGCAAACAGTAAATCGTGCGTTTCGGTGGGAATATCTAGCTTGGGTTCTTTGCTTTCGGGAGCGTCGGGGACGGTGTCGCAGGCGAGAATGTCGGGATGCTCTTTACACAAGTCTATCGGAGCTGGTTGGGATGCGGGTTGTGTTTTTT
>CAUVGV010000215.1:0-3616 GCA_963551505.1 uncultured Kingella sp. | reverse complement strand
CTCATTGCCCAATGTTGGATGAAATAGGATGGCGTTTATCATCAGCTAAAATATCAGCGCGCCATTTTCAGGCTGCCTTTGGGGAATGATTGAAGCAGCCTGAAAACGCCAAGTGGTAGGGTGGGCAATTCACTTGCCCACCAAAAAGTTAAAGCTATCTGCCATGGTGGGCAAGCAAGTTGCCCACCCTACACACTACCCTGTTGTTTATTGGTAGGTCGGACATTTATGCCCGACTTAATACTACCAATTTAAAAACGTCGGGCATGAATGCCCAACCTACTTAGGTTTATGCAAAGATTTCAGGCTGCCTAAACGCGGGCGCGATATGGGCAGCCTGAAACCGTGCCCCGCGTTTCTACGGCTTGCTTGCAAGCCGTGCGCTTGTATTAAAAATGGATGAGATGATTGAGTTTGTATAAAGGGATTTCAGGCTGCCTTTGAATAGCAATAGGCAGCCTGAAAATCTATTTAAAGCCCCCACTATTCGCCCTTTTCCGCTGCCCCCTGCCCGCGCTGCGCTTGCCGATATTGCCATGGCGCAAGCGGGTTTTTGTTTGCCCACAGCCCTTTGCGTTGTTGCCGGGCTTGGGCTTCGGCGGCGGCGTAGCGTTGGTATTCTTGCGGGGATTGGTTGCGGCGGGCGTATTGGCGGTAGTGCCATGCGTTACCGTTGGCGAGCTGGGCTAGGTTAATGTCTTTGCTGTTGAGTGTGATGCGGGCGACTTGCCGTCCGTAGCGGTCGGTTTCTACCACTTCCACGTTGATGCGCTGTCCGTTGAGCATTTGGCGCAGCGCGTCGCGGCTGGCGATGCCGTGCGCTTGGCTGGTTTCGGGCGCGTCAATGTTGGCAAGGCGAATGCGTTGGTTGCGCCCGTTTTCATCGGTGGCGCGGATGGCGTCGCCGTCATGAACGCTGGTTACGCTGGCGGGGTAGCCGTTGCTGGCTGTGTAGTCGTGGGTTTTGCTGGCGCAGGCGGTGGTGGCGAGCAGCGCGGTGAGCATGAATGTGGGCAAAAAGGCAGCCTGAAAATGCATGGTGGTCTCCTGTGATGTGATGCCAAATTATAGTCGTTCCACACAGCCTTATACTGCGTTGGCTCGCCCACCACGGGCGAAATGGTTTGTTGCCAAATCAGAGATTTGGATAAAGCCAGTTTTGCTGTACTACTTGTACTATCTGCGGCTCGCCGCCTTGTCTAAGACTGTGTGGAACGACTATATAACAAGGCAGCCTGAAAGTGGCGTTTCAGGCTGCCTTATTTTTGTTTACAATTCATTACTCGCACCCCAAAGGCAGCCTGAAAATGCACTACGACCACATCTCCTTCCACACCGAAGAACCCGACTACCCCGCCGACCTGCCCGAGCGCAACGCCGCGCATCACATCGGCTTTTACTACGCATGGGCGGTTTCGCAAAACCTCCACAGCCCCACCGCCGCGCGCCTGCCGCAATTTCACGACTTGCAAATCGGCTTGATTTCGGGCACCGAATTCGTGCTGGAACAGCTCAACGGCGGCATCGATGACGGCTGCTTTAATCCCATCGGCAACCGCTTCACTCAGTTCTACTACGCCGATGAAGACGACGGCTACGGCGCATTTCTCGCCGACTACTTCGCCACGCTCGGCATTCAAAGCCAAGCGCAGTTCTACCACACCCACGACACCCCCGAAAACCAAGCCAAACTCAACGCCACTTTTCAGGCTGCCTATGAAATCTGGTTAGGCAGCCTGAAATCCTAAATCATGCCCTGCCCCATCCAATGCCCCCAATGCCACAGCCCCAGCTATCGCCATATTCAAGGCGACCAACACCAATGCAACCACTGCGGCAGCACCTTCATCATCCCCCACACCCCCGTGCCTGCGCCCGCATCCCTGCCCGAACCGCCGCGCGCCAAGCTCAAAAACCTCATCATCATCCTAGCCATCCTGCTTGCCGCCGCATGGCTATTGGAAATCATGTGGGCAGCCTGAAAATGTCCCGCCCATCATCCCTCAATTAAAAGGTACACCATGAAACTCATCATCCTAGACCGAGACGGCGTGATTAACCACGACAGCGACCAATTCATCAAAAGCCCCGAAGAATGGCAACCCATAGACGGCAGCCTAGACGCCATCGCATTCTTAACCCAAGCAGGCTACACCCTAGCCGTCGCCACCAACCAATCGGGCATCGCCCGCGGCTATTTCAACGTGCAAACACTCAACGAAATGCACGCCAAAATGCACAAGCTCGTGCGCCAAGCAGGTGGCGAAATCAGCGGCGTATGGTTCTGCCCGCACACCGCCGACAGCAACTGCGACTGCCGCAAGCCCAAAGCAGGCATGATTTTAGATATTTTAGACAGATTCCAAGCCCAAGCCGCCGACACCTACCTAATCGGCGACAGCCTGCGCGACTTGCAAGCCATCGCCAACGTGGGCGGCAAGCCCATCCTTGTGCGCACAGGCAAAGGCATGAAAACCTTAGCCAAAGACAGCGAACACCTACCGCGCGGCACGCAAATTTTTGACAGCCTATTAGACTTCGCCGTACACCTTGTCCGCCCCAATCCACCTAGCCAAATCCCAACATGAAACCGCAACATCCTGTTTTGTCTATTATTATCCCTTGCTACAACGTGCAAGACTACGTTCACGCCGCGTTGCAATCCATTTTGGACAACACGCAGCCTGAAAACCGCCCGCGCCTAGAACTCATCATCATCAACGATGGCGCAATCGACCAAACCCCCGCCATCATCGCCCAATTTGCCCAGCGCAGCCCCATCGCCGCCCGCGTTATCCACCAAGCCAACGCAGGCCTATCCGCCGCCCGCAATGCAGGCATTGCCCAAGCGCGGGGCGACTACTATTTCTTTTTAGACAGCGACGACATCCTGCACAACCGCGCCATAGACAAACTACTAGACAACTTGTCGCAACACCAGCCCGATATTTTAGAATTTGATGCCACCGTGTTTTACGGCGAGCAAAACTGGGCAGCGCACAGCCTGTATCATGCCTATTTTGCCGACATCGCCAACCTCGCCGCGCAAGGGCAGCCTGAAACGCAAAACATCCAACGCGCCTTTGCCGAAAACCGCTGGTACGCATGGTCGCGCGTGTATCACAAAAAACTGTTTGCCCAGCAGCAATTTGAAGTGGGCAAATTGTTTGAAGACTTTATGACCGTGCCCTATCTCTATTTTGCCGCCAAACGCATTTTCAGGCTGCCTGAAAGCCTGCTCGGCTATCGCCAAAACGCCGCCAGCATCACCGCCAACATCTCGCATCGCCACCTTGCCGATATTTTCTACGGCTTGCAAAAAGCCATCGCCGCCCAAGCGCAATACCCCAACCATTTGCCCGAACTCGCCATTTTGCAGCTCAAAACATGGCGGCTGATTGTTGCCTATTCGGTGAAGCAATTTTTGCGTACCCGCGATGCGGCGTATTTAGCCAATGTGTCTAAATTCCGCGCCCAATTGCCCGCGCCGCAGAAAAACTGGGGCTGGCAGTTGGGCTATTTTGGCGGCGTGGTTGGCAAACGATTGTGGGCAAAAATCTGCCCAAAGGCAGCCTGAAAGCTAAAAATGGAACGACGACGGCTCGTCGCAAAACCC
>CAUVGV010000214.1:0-3616 GCA_963551505.1 uncultured Kingella sp. | reverse complement strand
CGAGGGCGGCAAAAAACGCAGTCAAAACAAAATTATCCCGATTCAACCTTCTTAAAAAGGCAGCCTGAAAATGAAAAAATCAATCAGCGAACAACAGGCAGATAACCGCGATTTGCGCGTGTTGCTGCTGCAACTTTATATGAAAAACAACCCCAAGCTGGAACACAACGTGTTTATTTACAGCTTCCGCGGCGTGCTCAACGCGCAAGCCAATCCGTTTCACTATGTTTACAGCGCGCTGCCGCCGCATGTGCGCAAAAGCATTGTGCTGCAAAATCTGGCATCGGGCGAGATGATGCAGGCGTTTATTTCGTCCATCCGCATGGATGACGGAAAAATGGGCTGGCAGATTGAGAACACGGTGATTTACGCCAACCGCAGTGGGGTGTTGATGCAGATTGGGCTGGATGGCGAGAAAACGGCGAAAACCGATAAATATCGCCAGTTCTTGAATTTGGCGCAGTCGTTTATGCATCAGTTTCAGTGATGGGTTTCAGGCTGCCTTTTCTGTTGTTGAGGCAGCCTGAAAAGTATGTTGAAGATGGAATTGGGGCGAAGCCTACAACCGATGGAGCATTGGCGGCTTGCCGACAGGGTTTCACGCAGTGAAGCCCTGTTGAATGCACTATTTTGGCGACGAACCATTGCTGCGCTGTTTTGATTTTCAGGCTGCCTCAGAGGTTTGGCAAAACATCACTTGCCAATAGCCAGCGCAATCTTGTTCAACGCGCTCTTTTGGCAACGAGCCATCGCCGCTCCGTTTTGATTTTCAGGCTGCCTTAGCGATTTGGCAAAACATCATTTGCCAACAGCCAACGCAGCCCTGTTCAACGCACTCTTTTGGCAACGAACCGCCGCCGCTCCATTTAGCGACGCTGAACTGCGTTTCAGGCTGCCTCATCAGTTTGGCAAAGCCGCACTTGCCAACAACCAACGCAATCTCGTTCAACACGCGATTTTGGCAACAAACCATCGCCGCCCCATTTTAATTTTAACCCCGCCCAACGCCATTTCAGGCTGCCTCATAATCACACCTATTCCCCCGCCATGCCGTCATTCCTCTTCCCCAACACCCTTTACCTCGCCGCGCTGTGCCTTGGCATCATCGCCAGTTTCAGGCTGCCTGCTGTTGGGGCGTGGCAATATTGGGCGGCGGTGCTGTTGGCATCATCCGCATGGGCGGTTTACAGCGCGAAACGCCGCCGCCTTGCCCATTTTCAGGCTGCCTTGGCGCTCGCTTGCGCGCTGGCGGGCGCGGCGTATGGCATTGTGCGCACGCAAAATGCGCTTAATCATCAATGGACTGTTGCCGATTCGGCGCAGTCCGTTTTATTGCGCGTGCAGGTTACGGGGCTGTCCGAGCGCGATGAGCTGGGCAGAACGCGCTTTGTGGGCGTGGGGCAGGCGGATGATGGGCGGGCGTATTGGCTGTTGTTTGCGGATTATGCGGCGCGGGATTGGCGCGTGGGCGAAGTGTGGCAGGTGAAGGCACGAGTAAAGGCGGCGGTGGGGATGCGCAATGCGGTGGGGTTTGACCGCGAGGCTTGGGCGTTGGCAAATGGTTTGGATGGCACGGCTTCGTTGGCAAAGGAGCGTTTCAGGCTGCCTGAACGGGCGCGGTGGACGTGGTTTAATCGGCAGCGCGAAGCGGTGGTACGCGCTTGGCAGGGCGCGGCGGCGCGTTATCCGCAGGGGGCGGGGCTGATGCGTGCGCTGGCGGTGGGCGATAAAAGCGGCGTGTCGGCGCAAACTTGGGCGGCGGTACGCCCGCTGGGGCTGAACCATCTGTTGAGCATTTCGGGCTTGCACGTGGGCATGGTGGGCTGGTTGGCGGCTTGGCTGGCAACGCTGTTGCTGCGCGTGTTGCCTCGTGTGCCGCAATCGCCGCGCGTGTGGGCTTCGGCGGCGGGCTGGGCGGCGGCGGTGGTTTATGCGGGGCTGGCGGGGTTTGATGTGCCTGCGCTGCGCAGCGTGTTGATGATTGGCGTGTTTGCGCTGGCATGGGCGCGGCAGCAGCGGGCGGGCTCGTGGCACACTTGGTGGACGGCGATGGCGGTGGTGTTGCTGTGGCAGCCTGCGGCGGCGTTGTCGGCAGGATTTTGGCTGTCGTTTGGGCTGGTGGGCGCGTTGATTTGGGCAACGGCGGGGCGCAAAACGCCGCGCGATGTGCTGGACTACATTCATAACGATGATTTCAGGCTGCCACAATTAACGTGGCGCGACAAGCTGCGGCTGGCGGCGCAGGCGCAATGGGCAGCAACGCTGCTGGGCGGCGTGGCAACCATTGCGCTGTTTGGCTTGCTGCCTGTGTTTTCGCCGCTGGCAAACGCCGTCGCCATTCCGCTGTTTTCGTGGCTGCTTGCGCCGCTGGCGTTGTTGGCATCCGTCTTGCCGTTTGACGCGCCCAAGCTGGTGGCGGCTTGGCTGGGCGAAAACGTGGTGGCGGCGATTCAATGGGCGGGGGCGCGGCTGCCCGAAATGGCGTTTGCCCACGCGCCTGCGCCGTTGATGCTGCTGGCGGCGATGGGTGCGCTGTTGCTGCTGTTGCCCAACGGCACGCGCGTGAAACCGCTGGCGTGTTGCGCGTTGGCGGCTTTTGCGCTGTATCGCCCGCCCACGCTTGCCGATGCGCCACAAGGCAGCCTGAAAATCACCGTGTGGGATGTGGGGCAGGGTTTGTCTGTTTTGCTGCAAACCGCGTCGCACAATCTGCTGTATGACAGCGGCACGGCACACGCCGCCGAAATGGCTCTGTTGCCCAACCTACGCGCCGCAGGCATCACGCGCCTAGATGCCATCATCGCATCGCACCACGACAGCGACCACGACGGCGGTTTGCCCGCCGTGCAACAGCGTTACCCCGATGCCGCGCTGTGGGCAGGGCAGCCTGAAAACTACCTCCGCGCCCAATACTGCCAAAGCGGCAAAACATGGACGGCAGACGGTGTGTATTTTGAATGGCTCACGCTGCCGCGCACGCCCGCCACCCCCGACAACGACGCAAGCTGCGTGCTGCGCGCCATCGCAGGCAGCCACGCGCTGCTGATTACGGGCGATTTAAGCGCGCGCGGCGAAGCGCAACTGCTCGCGCAATACGGCGACGCGCTGCAAAGCGACGTGCTGGTTTTGGGACACCATGGCAGCCAATCATCCAGCAGCAGCGCGTTTATCCACCACGTTGCCCCGCGCTGGGCGATTGCCAGCAGCGGCTTTGCCAACGCCTACCATCACCCGCATCCCGATGTTATCCACCGCCTCGCCGCGCACGGCGTAACCCTACTGCGCACCGACACCCAAGGCGCGTGGGTGATAACGCTGGCAGGCGATGAAATCAGCGTGGCGCAGATGGCGCAGGGGAAATATTGGTGGCAGAAAAAGCCGGTTGGGGTGGGGGAGTGATTTTCAGGCTGCCTGATGGGTTTTCAGGCTGCCTAATTATGCGCACATCGCCGCGCACAAAAAACACGCCTTGCTGAAAAAACAAAACGTGTTGGGTGGATAGGCTTATCAGTGGATTTTGCTTTCGGGTTAAATAATCGCTTCAATGCCCTTATTTTTAACCAACGTCAGCAGCTTTAACGCCGCGCCGCTGGTTTTTTTACCCCGCGTTCCCAAT
>CAUVGV010000213.1:0-3649 GCA_963551505.1 uncultured Kingella sp. | reverse complement strand
GGTGATTGGGGGGTTTTGGGGGGGTTGTGGGGGGGTTTTTTTATTGGGGGGTGGGGTAGGCAGCCTGAAAAGCTTGTGGGCGGGGCGAGAGTGGGCGGATGTTTTCAGGCTGCCTTAATGGGGTGGGGTTTATGGAGGCGTAAAATAAAACGATAAGTAGGGCGTTGCCGTTGTGCTATTTGGCTTTGCCAAACGTAGGGCATGAACAACACGTTTATACGCTCTACGTCGCAGTTGGTGGGGGATGGGCTGTTTTCGTTTTGGCTTTATAGTGAACCAAAATAAAACAATATCTGATTTGGCGGTGTAGGGTGTGTGCCGTAGGCACGCACGCGGTGAGTTGTGGTATTGGGAACGGCGTGCGTGGCAAAGCCACACACCCTACTTGTTATTTGTGGCAGCGAGCCGCCGCCGTTCCATTTTGGGTTTCAGGCTGCATCGGATGGTTGAGGCAGCCTGAAAAGGGTTGGGCGGCTGTTAAACCGCAAGCCATCACCGCGTTTTTGCGTTTTCAGGCTGCCTTTTGGGATTCGTTGAGCAAAATCAGAGTTTCGTAGTCCAAATGGTGCGCCCATTCGCGCAACAGCAGCAACACGGCGCAAAAGGCGGTGGTTTGTGGCAGCGGCGGCAGGCTGTTTTGTGGGCGGTAGCCGGCGGCAACGGCAAAGGCGTGTTCCAGCGTGTCGCGCGTGATGATTGCGCCGTGCGGGTGGGGCTGATGGGGCAGGGCGAGCAGGTGTTCCGCGCCTTGGACGGCGATGGGCTGGCGGTTTTGTCGCCAGTCGCGCAGCGGGTAGAGCGCGTCTTCAATGGTTTGGATGGCGGTTTCCCATGCGTAGTCGCTGGGCGGGTAGTGGGCGAGTTGTTGTTGGATTTGGGCGAGCGTGAGCGCGATGGGGTGGCTGGCATCGGGGGTGATGAGGGTGATGGGCTGGGCGGTGAGGTTTAAGGTATTCATGGCGGGGGTGATGTGTTTTTATGGCGCAAAACAGCGTTTCAGGCTGCCTCTGATGCGGGGCGATGGGCGTAACGGTAATAAACAATACGCCTGCAACAGGCAAACATAAAGGCAGCCTGAAAACAGGAACAACAGATTTCAGGCTGCCTTGGGGCGCGGGGCAATCATCCTTTACTTGTTTTTATCAATAAATTGCCCATAGTTCATAATGCGGTCAAAGCGGCGCGAGAGTAAATCGTCCAAACGCATCCCTTGCGCTTGGGTAATTTGTTGTTCTAGCGTGGTTTTTACGGTGTTCATCAGCTCGGCATAATCGCGGTGTGCGCCGCCCAATGGTTCTTTAATCACGTTGTCCACCAAGCCGAGTTTGTGCAGACGGTCGGCGGTGATGCCGAGCGCGGCGGCGGCTTCGGGGGCTTTTTCGGCGGTTTTCCACAAAATAGACGCGCAGCCTTCGGGCGAAATCACGGAATAGGTGGAATATTGCAGCATGTTGATGTAATCGCCCACGGCAATCGCCAACGCGCCGCCCGAGCCGCCTTCGCCGATGATGGTGCAGATAACGGGGGTGTGCAATTTGGTTAATTCGTAAAGATTTTTGCCGATGGCTTCGGATTGGTTGCGCTCTTCCGCGCCGATGCCAGGGTAGGCGCCGGGGGTGTCCACAAAGGTGAGCACGGGCATACGGAATTTTTCGGCAAGGTGCATCAGGCGCAGGGCTTTGCGGTAGCCTTCGGGGCGGGGCATGCCAAAATTGCGGTACAGTTTTTCTTTGGTGTCGCGCCCTTTTTGATGCCCAATCACCACCACGCTGTGTCCGTTAAAACGGGCAATGCCGCCGATAATGGCGTGGTCGTCGGCATAATGGCGATCGCCGTGCAATTCTTGAAAATCGGTGCACAGCGCGTCAATGTAGTCTTGCGTGTAGGGGCGTTGCGGATGGCGCGAGATTTGCGAGATTTGCGCGGGGGTGAGTTTGGCGAAGATGGATTTGGTTAAATCGGCGGCTTTTTTCTGCAAACGTTTGATTTCATCGGAAATATCTACGGCGGAATCGCCTTGCACGAGGCGCAATTCTTCAATTTTGTTGTTCAGCTCGGCGATGGGTTGTTCAAAATCTAGATAGATGGGTTTCATGGTCTCGTCTCGCAAAAATGGGGATAGCGTGTTTGCTCTATCGCTTGTTAATCAATGTGTTAGCTTTGATAACGGGCGGCGGGCGGCAAAAATGGCTGAATGATACGCTATCGGTTTGGTTTTTGCACGGGTTTGTGCGGGTGTTTTGCCGGGGCGGAAAAGCCAATCAACACGCTTTGGGTTTCAGGCTGCCTGAAAACGGCTTTGCGGGTAAAATGCGCGTTTTTGTTTTTCGGGCTGCCTTTGCACAACCTACAACCGATAGAGCGTTGGCGGCTTGCCGACATTTCAGCCAACCCGTAATACTCTGTTTAATAAGCCATTTGACGGCGATCCGCCGCCGTTCCATTTTAGATTTTTAGATTTCAGGCTGCCATTGAGGTTTGGCAAAGGTTTCAGGCTGCCTTTGCTGATGATTGAGGCAGCCTGAAACCTTGTTTTAATGATAACGAATTGAGTAAACAAATGAACAGCAATCAAAACCCCATTGGCGTGTTTGATTCGGGCGTGGGCGGTTTAACCGTTGTCCGCGCCCTGATGGAACGCCTGCCCAACGAGAATATCGTTTATTTTGGCGACACGGCGCGCGTGCCCTATGGCGTGAAATCGCGCGCCACGATTGAAACGTTTACCGCGCAAATCGTTGATTTCTTGCTGCAAAACCAAGTGAAAGCCTTGGTGATTGCGTGTAACACGATTGCAGCGGTGGCTTATCAGCGCGTGCAGCAGATGGCGGGCAATATGCCCGTGTTAAGCGTGATTGAAGCGGGCGCACAAGCCGCGCTGTCCACCACGCGCAATGGTCATATTGGCGTCATCGCCACCAGCACCACGGTAAACAGCAATGCCTACGCCCGCGCCATCAGCGCGCGCAATGCCGACACGCGCATTTTGTCGCAAGCCGCGCCCTTGCTGGTGCCGCTGGTGGAAGAAGGCTGGCTGGAACACGAAGTAACGCGGCTCACCGTGCGCGAATATTTGCGCCCCTTGCTGGTGGATAAAATTGACACGCTGATTTTGGGCTGCACGCATTTTCCGCTGTTAAAGCCGCTTATCCAGCAAGAAGCCCCGCAGCTTGAACTGGTGGACAGCTCCACCACCACCGCCGAAGCCACCGCGCAAGCCCTTGCCGCGGCTAATTTGTTGAACGCGCAAACTGCCGCGCCCGATTACCGCTTTTATGTGTCGGATATTCCGCTGCGCTTTCAGACGATTGGCGAGCGGTTTTTGGGGCGGAGTTTGGAGCAGATCGAGATGTTGCGGCTGGGGTAGGCGAGGGGGGTGGTTTCTACAATTGAGGCAGCCTGAAACGAGGTTTTGCGTTTTCAGGCTGCCTCCAATACACCCAAATAAGGGCACAAAATGACAGCGCAAACGACGGTTTGGGTTTTTAAGGCGAGGGGCAAAACGTGGTTTCAGGCTGCTTTGCCACGCGCGCGGCTGCCGAGGCATGGATAGTGCCGAAGCACTTAAGCGGCGTGCTTACCGCCTATCCGCTCAATTGCCCGATATATAGTCGCGCCCCACAGCCGTATACAGCGTTGGCTAGCCATG
>CAUVGV010000212.1:0-3678 GCA_963551505.1 uncultured Kingella sp. | reverse complement strand
CCTTGATGCCGCTTGATTTTTTCGGGCAGCATACTTTTTAGGACACCACCACATACGCGGCGTAGGCTGGATGATGCCCAAAGCCGAATAGGCGGATAAAACGGTTTTCAGGCTGCCTATTCCCCCCAAGGCAGCCTGCGTAGCGTAGCGAAGTTGCGAAGCTAAAACCATATTCCCATAGTTCAATCATCATCCCGCCATCGCACACCCAAAAAGGCAGCCTGAAAATGACCCGCATCAAACACTCCCTGCAACTGCAACTCAGCCTCACCATCACCGCCCTGCTGCTCATCATCGCTTTGGTTTCAGGCAGCCTATCGTTTTACGCCACCTACTACCAAACCCACAAAATCCAAGACGACCTCCTGCGTCAAATCGCCGCCTACATCAACCCCAGCCAGCCCTTGCCCAAATCGCAAAAAAGCAAAAACGATGCCCGCATCCACATCCGCACCAGCACCCAACAACCCTCCGACCAAAAAGACCTGCCCCCAGCCGCCCACCTACCCGACGGCTTCCACACTCTTGCCGAAAGCGATGACGACGACACCTACCGCGTTTACATCCAAACCACCGATCAAGGCAAAGTCATCATCTACCAAGAAAACGAATACCGCGACGACCTCGCCCAAAGCATCGCATGGCATAGCACCACCCCCATTCTCGCCACCATCCCGCTCGCCATCGCCCTGCTCATCTGGCAAATTCGCCGCGCCCTGCGCCCCCTGCGCCCCCTGCGCCAACAATCGCAAGAGCTGCAACAGCGTCAAGCCGCCAATCTCGCCCCGCTCAATCCACAACAAGCCCCCAGCGAAATACAAGGCTTCATCCACGCCATCAACCAACTGCTCCACCGCACCCACCAAGCCATGCAACAGCAACAACGCTTCATTGCCGATGCCGCCCACGAACTGCGCACCCCCACCACCGCCCTAAGCCTGCAAGCCGAACGCCTAGCCGAGCACAATCTCCCCCCGAGCTGCAAACACAAATAAGCAGCCTGAAAACCACCATCGCCCGCAGCCAGCAACTGCAAGAACAACTGCTCACCCTTGCCCGCAGCCAAACCAGCCCCGAGCTAGCCCAGCCCGCTCCCGCCACCCCCATCCAACCCATCTTCCAACGCATCATCCAAGACCTGCACCCCCTAGCCCAAGCCAAAAACCAAGACATCGGCGTAACCAGCAGCGAAAACCCCAGCCTGCCCATCAGCGAAATAGACCTATACACCCTAATCAAAACCCTTGCCGACAACGCCATCCGCTACACTCCCGCAGGCAGCCAAATAGACCTATCCACCCAAAGCCAGCCAAACAGCACCACCATCATCATAGAAGACAACGGCAACGGCATCCCACCCGCCGAGCGCCAGCGCGTGTTTGACCCGTTTTACCGCATACTCGGCAGCGGCGAACAAGGCACAGGGCTCGGGCTTTCCATCGCTCAAACCATCGCCCAACGCCACGGCGGCACAATCAGCCTGCACAACAGCCAAACCTTCCTCACAGGCTTGCGCGTAGAAATCAACCTACCGCATCGCCCATAGCGTTTTCAGGCTGCCTATGTAAGCCAAGCAAAGGCAGCCTGAAACCAAGTTTGTAAACGTGAACACAACAAAAACCGTAGGGTGTGCAGCTTGCTGCGCACGCGGTTAAGACAGCCTGAAGCCCTTGCCAACCCCACACCTAATAAACCATTTAGCAACCAACCATTGCCACCCCATTTTAAATTTCAGGCTGCCTTAAAACCGCTACAACTGCAAAGTTATCCGCCCATCCCATCGCCAACAAAAAATTTTGACAAAACAACCCAATATTGCCATAATCCGCCGTTTTCCACGTTCCGCCTCTCGCGGAACTTTTCATTAACCCAATTCTTATGGAGTTGAGCATGTACGCGGTCATAAAAACTGGCGGTAAACAATACAAAGTTACCGTTGGCGAAAAATTGAAAGTAGAACAGATACCAGCCGAACTCGACAGCCAAATCGAACTAGAAGTTCTGATGATTGCTGACGGCGAAAAATTAAAACTGGGCGCAGAAGCCGCCCAAACCAAAGTGGTAGCCAAAGTAGTTGCCCACGGTCGCGGCGAAAAAGTCCGCATTTTCAAAATGCGTCGCCGCAAACACTATCAAAAACGCCAAGGGCATCGCCAAAATTTCACCCAAATTGAAATTTTGTCCATCGCTTAAACCAATCTAATCAGGAGTAACCAAAATGGCCAGTAAAAAAGCAGGCGGTAGCACCCGCAACGGACGCGATTCAGAAGCCAAACGCCTAGGCGTAAAAGCCTACGGCAACGAGCTGATTCCCGCAGGTTCCATCATCGTACGCCAACGCGGCACCAAATTTCACGCAGGCGAAAACGTGGGCATGGGCAAAGACCATACCCTATTTGCCAAAGTGGATGGCTATGTAGAATTTGCCACCAAAGGCGCGCTCAACCGCAAAACCGTAAGCGTTCGCCCCTACGAAGGCGCAGAAAACTAAACCGTTTTTTGTAAATAAACCCTGTTGTGTTGCAACGGGGTTTTTCAGTTTTCAGGCTGCCTATTGCAAAACAATAAAGGCAGCCTGAAAACCCGATAACTGCTATAATCGCCCCTTTTCCCACACGCATCCGCACGAAAGCCGCAAGTTATGCTGCACACCATTCCCTATTTTCAACAAAATTTGGAAACCGATTTAAGCCGCGTAAACGTGGTCATCAACCGCGCGGTGCAATCCGATGTTGCCCTTATTTCGCAAATCGGCACCTACATCATCGGCGCAGGTGGCAAACGGCTACGCCCCATTCTCACCATTTTGGCAGGCAAATGCTTGGGCTACGACAGCGATAAACTGTATTCCCTCGCCGCCATGGTGGAATTTATCCACACCTCCACGCTGTTGCACGACGATGTGGTAGATGAAAGCGAACTGCGGCGCGGGCGCAAAACCGCCAACCATCTATTTGGCAACGCCGCTGCCGTATTGGTGGGCGATTTTTTGTACACGCGCGCGTTTCAGCTGATGGTGGGTTCAGGCAGCCTGAAAATACTAGAAGTGATGGCAGAAGCCACCAACATCATCGCCGAGGGCGAAGTGATGCAGCTGATGAATATCGGCAACACCGAAATCAGTGAAACCGAGTATTTGCAAGTCATCCAATACAAAACCGCTAAGCTGTTTGAAGCCGCTGCGCAAGTGGGCGCAATCCTAGCAGGCGCAACGCCCGAGCAAGAACAAGCCTTAAAAGACTACGGCGCACACATCGGCACCGCATTCCAAATCATTGATGATGTGTTGGATTATTCAGGTAGTGTAGAACAAATTGGCAAAAATGTTGGCGACGATTTAGCCGAAGGTAAACCCACATTGCCGCTGATTTACCTGATGCAACAAGGCAGCGAAGATGCCGCCCGCGATATCCGCCACGCCTTGCAACACGCCGACCGCAGTTATTTTGAAACCATACATAATCATGTGATGCAATCAGGCGCGTTGGATTATTGCATCCAGCAAGCCAAGTACGCCGTAGATCAAGCCATTTCAACCTTGCAGATGCTGCCTGAAAACGAAGTTACCCATGCCATGCGCGAACTAGCCAAACAATCCCTATCGCGCATTGCATAAAGTTTCACTCGCCGTAGTTCAACGGATAGAACGTATGCCTCCTAAGCGTAAAATACAGGTTC
>CAUVGV010000211.1:0-3702 GCA_963551505.1 uncultured Kingella sp. | reverse complement strand
ATCAACCGCAGCTCAGCACGTTTGATTTCAATTTTGACCGCGATGTCGCCAAAACCAACCAAATCGGCGCGTTAAACGATGCCACCAACACCGACCTATCCACCTTCCAAGCACGCGGCGGCAAAATGATTGTTTTTGAAGGCGTATCCGACCCCGTGTTCTCCGCCGTGGACTTGCGCGATTGGTACAAACAGCTTTTGGCAGATACCCGAAACGCCCGCGACACCGTGCGCCTATTTAACGTGCCCGGTATGACCCACTGCGGCGGCGGCAGCGCGTTGGATAATTTTGACCCGCTCACCGCGCTGGAACAATGGCACGACAGCGGCAAAGCCCCCGAATCCATGCGGGCAACAGGCAAAGCCTTCCCCGCCAAATCGCAACCGCTGTGCGCCTACCCCAAAGTGGCAACGTACAGCCACGGCGATGTGAACAAGGCGGAAAGTTTTGTGTGCAAGTAATCAAGTTTGCCCGTTTTCGCGGGTAATCAGTTTTCAGGCTGCCTTTGTTTAATGCGTGCCACGCGGATGCGTCCACACAGTTCAATCATCCCAAGGCAGCCTGAAAACCATCCAGCAAAACCATTTAACCAAGCAATACACCACAGCTTCCATTTCCAAAGGCAGCCTGAAAGCCGTATTACCCATTTTCAGGCTGCATCACACTCTTCCCACCATGACCCCCAACACCCAACAAGAATTTAAACGCGGCGCAAAAGACTGCCTGCCCATCACCATCGGCGTGATTCCCTTTGGCTTAATCCTTGGCGCGCAAGCAGGGCAAAAAGGCATGAGCGTGCTGGAAACCACGCTGATGATGGGGCTGAACTTTGCAGGCGGCTCCGAATTTGCCGCCGTCGGCTTGTGGACATCGCCGCTGCCCGTGCTGCTCATCATCACCATGACCGCCATGATAAACAGCCGCCATATCCTGATGGGCGCAGCACTCGTGCCCTATCTGCGCGATTTGCCGCTGAAAAAACTGCTGCCCGCGCTGTTTGTGATGACCGATGAAAGCTGGGCAATGGGCATCGCCGATGCCAAACACCGCCAGCAAGCAGGCTTGCTCCCGTTTAGCTATCCGTATTACATGGGCACAGCCCTGCTGCTGTATGTCGCATGGGTTTGCTGCGGCTTGCTCGGCTCATCCATCGGACCCATGCTCGGCGACGTATCCCGCTTTGGCTTTGGCATGGCATTCCCCGCCGTGTTTTTGGTGCTGGTGCGCGGCATGTGGCGCGGCTTTCAGGCTGCCAAACCGTGGCTCATCAGCCTAATCGTCGCCATCGCCGTGTATGCCATCGCCCCACAAAGCGGCTGGTACGTCCCCGCAGGCACACTCGCAGGGCTGCTGTTTGCCTACTTCGCCAACGGAGAAGCCAAATGATTAGCTGGGCTTCGTTTTTCACCATTATCGGGATGCTGTGCGTAACCTATTCCACCCGCCTGCTCGGCTTTTTCTTGCTGAAAAACAAAACCCTCTCGCCGCGCATGGCACGCACGCTAGAAGCTGCGCCCGCTTGCGTGTTGCTTTCCGTTATCGCGCCGCATTTTATTTCCCACAAACCGCATGAACTCATCGCCCTCGCCGTAACCCTGTTTATGGCAGCGCGCTTTTCCATGCTGCCCACGGTAATCGTTGCCGTTGCCACATCGGGCATCTTGGGCTGGCTAATGGGGTAGGGCACATTGGGGCAGCCTGAAAACCCCATTCCCGCCAAAAAGCGCATTCTCTCCACCAAAACGCGCATCGCAGCCACAAACCATTTGTATAACGTTTTCAGGCTGCCTAAAATCCCAGCCCAATCCATTTTCACCCCACAGCCATGACCATCCTAGACAACCTCATCACCCTAGCCCAAATCACAGGCAGCATAGACACACAATGCAGCTTCAACGGCGACTGGTATGTGCGCCACCCCAACCACCGCACCCAAGGCATCGTCCACATCGTAACCCACGGCACAGGCTACCTAAAACTAGACAACGAAGCCCAAGCCCGCCAACTGCAAGCAGGCGACATCATCTTCTTCCCCCGCAACGCCGCCCACACCCTAAGCAGCCAAATCGGCTGCAACAACACCCAACACCACCCCAGCATCCAACAACAAGGCAACATCACCCACAAACAAACCCACAGCACAAGCAACAGCCCCGCCCAACTCAACCTCTACTGCGCCCACTTCGCCTACGAAACCCACAACAATCTCCTGCAAGGGCTGCCCGAAATCATCATACTCAACACCCAACACACCACCACCCAAGCCATCGTAACCCTACTGCAACACGAAATCAGCCAACACGAACACCGCACCACCGCCGCCATCAACGCTCTATCCACCGTATTACTCGTCCACATACTCCGCGCCTATCTCAACCAAAACGAACACCAAGCCCCGCTCACAGGCATACTCAACGGCTGGCGCGACCGCCGATTGCGCAGCGTCGTCCAAGCCGTAACCCAAGATCCCGAGCGCGACTGGCGCGTAGAAGAACTCGCCGAGCTCGCCAAACTCTCCCGCGCCCAGCTGATGCGCCTGTTTCGCAGCCAAATGCAAACCAGCCCCCACGCCTTCGTTAGCAGCATCCGCCTACAAAAAGCCGCCATGCTCCTGCGCAACAGCCAAAGCACCATCCTCGCCGTCGCCTTAGAATCAGGCTACCAATCCGAAACCCACTTTGGCAAAGTATTCAAAAAACACTACGGCTGCACCCCCAAGCAATACCGCCAACAACGCATCACCGCCGAAACGCTGAAAACAGAGGATTATGTTATCTAACGCCCGCTTTCAGGCTGCCTATTCATCGCCACAATAGGCAGCCTGAAAACACTATTGCCCAATACAACAACGTTGCCAGCGCACGGCTTGCCAGCAAGCCGTAGGGAACGCGAATTAACGTTTCAGGCTGCCTGCCTCAACCATCCCGCCCGCGCCCAGACAAGGCAGCCCCCCCAATATTGCCTACCTTCCGCCTCCCTTGTTTACAAGTTTGAGCAGAGTGGAGTAGGGCGCATCCTCGCTTATCTTTTAACCCCCACCCAATAAAATTTCAGGCTGCCTATTGCTGTAAACCAACAGAGGCAGCCTGAAAACAAGCATCACAAACCTCCACAAAACATTTCAGGCTGCCTATTGCATCAACAATCAGGCAGCCTGAAAACATATTTTCCCACCCCACTCAAACCGCCCTCCCCAACACCACCACATCCGCCAACACCCCATCCAAATCGCACACCTCAGGCAGCCGCCCCCAAACCGCAAACCCAAAGCCACGAAACAACGCCACACTCCGCTCATTGTGCGCAAACACCACCGCAATCAACCGATGCACCCCCAGCGCAGGCGCGCGTCGAATGACCTCGCCCAGCAGCCATTTGCCCAACCCCGCGCCCCGATGCCGTTCATGGATATAAATGCTCACTTCGGCAGTGCGCTGATACGCCGCACGCGGATAATAATCGCTCAAACTCGCCCAAGCCATCAGGCAGCCTGAAACCGCATCCCGCACCACATAAAGCGGGCGATTTTCCCGCTGATGCGCCGTAAACCAAGCCTCGCGCTCCGCCACGGTAACAGGTTGCAAATCCGCCGTCGCTTGGCGCGAAGCAACCGTGCTGTTGTAAATCGCCACAATTTCAGGCAAATCCTCGCGCTGCGCCAGCGAGAGCGTATAGTGCATTATGAAATACCCGTTTTCATTT
>CAUVGV010000210.1:0-3755 GCA_963551505.1 uncultured Kingella sp. | reverse complement strand
GAGCAGGGGCAAGCCCCTGCACCCCGCCGCCACATCCACCATGCCTTGCCATTTTCAGGCTGCCTCTATCGCTAACCTCCCCGCCGCAAAGGCAGCCTGAAATCTAAAAATGGAACAGCGGCGGCTCGCCGCCAAATGGCTTATTAGACAGCGTATTGCTGGTTTACCAAAATGTCGGCGAGCCGCCGACGCTCCATCGGTTGCTTTTTTTGAAAATGTTTCCGGCGGCCTCCCCACCCCAACCAACCCCCCTTACACAAACACCCCAACAAGGAACCCCCCCATGTCCCAAACACCACACGACTGGAACCCCCACGCCCCCGAAGTCCAAGCCGACCAAGTCGCCGCCTACGACCAAATGCGCCAACGCTGCCCCGTTGCCCACGACCCATTGCTGGGCTACACCATCTTCCGCCATCAAGACATCCAAACCATTCTGCACGACCCGCAAAGCTATTCCAACCGCGTCTCCGAACGCCACATTGCCGTGCCCAGCGGCATGGATGCCCCCGAGCATACCGCCTTTCGCAAAATCAACGACAAATACTACACCCCCGAGCGCATGGCCGCCTTTGAGCCCACCTGCCGCCAAGTCATCCGCCAGCTTATCGCCGAGCTACCGCGCAACCAGCCCACCGAAATCATGCACCGCTTCGCCCGCGATTACGCCGTGCGCATCCAAAACGCCTTTCTCGGCTGGCGCAGCGACCTAGAACAGCCGCTCAACGACTGGATAGAAAAAAACCGCCGCGCCAGCCAACGGCGCGACCCACAAGAAACCGCCCAAATCGCGCTAGAATTTGACGGCTACATCCGCAGCCTACTCAACGAACGCCGCCAACAGCCCAGCAACGACATCACCAGCGAACTGATGCACGACATCGTAGAACTGCCCAGCGGCAGCCGCACCATGACCGAAGCTGAACTTATCTCGCTGCTGCGCAACTGGACAGTCGGCGAACTCTCCACCGTTTCCGCCAGCGCAGGCATCATCATCCAATTTCTCGCCGCCCACCCCACCGAACAACAACGCCTGCGGCAAAACCCAGCCGCCATCCCCGCCGCGGTGGAAGAAATCATGCGGCTGAACGACCCACTCGTCTCCAACCGCCGCAAAACCACCTGCCTCGTGCAACTGGGCGGCAAAAACATCCCCGCAGGCAGCCCCATCACACTTAACTGGGTGAGTGCCAACCGCGATGAAAGCGTGTTCCCCAACGCCCACGAATACCACCCCGAGCGCGACCAAAGCCAAAACTTGGTTTACGGCAGCGGCATCCATGCCTGCCCTGGCGCACCGCTCGCCCGCCTAGAACTGCGCCTGCTCACCGAAGAGCTGCTCACCGCGTTCAGCCACATCCGCCCCGCCCACGACACCTTTGCCCAGCCCGCGCAATACCCCGTGTCGGGCTACGCCGAATTACACGTTGTGCTGGAAGACTAACCCCTTTTCAGGCTGCCTCATCCCCAAAGGCAGCCTGAAACCCCATTTTCCACCCCCAGAAAGGCAGCCTGAAAATGCCCCTCACCGCCCAAATCCCCTTTGCCCACGACCTACTGCGCCAGCACATCCACGCAGGCGACACCGTGCTGGATGGCACCGCAGGCAATGGACACGACACCCTGCTGCTCGCCCAACTCGTTGGTAACACAGGCAAAGTCTATGCGTTTGACATCCAAGAAGCCGCCCTTGCCACCACTGCCGACCGCTTGCAGCAACACCAGCTTGGCGAGCGCGTGCAGCTTATCCACACAGGGCATCAGCATCTCGCCCAGCACGTCAAACAGCCCATTGCTGCCGCCATTTTCAATCTGGGCTACCTGCCGCGCGGCGACCACAGCATCACCACCCAAGCCGAAACCAGCATCACCGCGCTCCAAGCCGCGCTTGCCCTATTGCAACCGCGCGGCATCCTCATCGCCGTGCTGTATCACGGGCACGAACAAGGTAAACCCGAAACCGCCGCCATCCTATCGTTCGCCCAAGCCCTGCCGCAAACCCAATACCGCGCCCTGCGCTACGAATTTATCAACCAGCAAAACTGCCCGCCGATTGTGTTGGCGATTGAAAAACTCGCCACCGCAGGCAAATAAGCGCGTTCATGCACCAAAGGCAGCCTGAAATTTAAAATGGAGCGGCGACGGCTCGTCGCCAAATGCCTTTGTTCAACAGGGCTGTACCGATTGAAAAAATGTCGGCGAGCCATCGACGCGTCATCGGTTGCAGGTTTTGCAACGGTTTTCAACCAATTTGTGGGTCGGGCATTTATGCCCGACAAACGCTGACCTATTTATCTTAATACGCCACAACTAAAAATGTCGGGCATAAATGCCCGACCTACTTGGTTTTGCAAAGGTTTCAGCCGAAAATGAAAGGCAGCCTGAAAACGACCATTCCATCGTTTTCAGGCTGCCTATTGCTTATCCATCAATCAATCCCGAAACTTCCCACCCTTAGGCTTGGCTTTAAATCCATCCTTTTTAAATCCATCCTTCTTAAACCCGCCCTCGCGTTTACCACCAAATTTTTTCTCGCCAAACGGTTTCTTATCGCGGCTGCCCCAACGCTCGCCCTCGCCGCGCTTACCGCCGCCCCAGCCGCCTTTGCCTTTCGGTTTGCGGTCAGCGTTTTTATTGCGTTTGCGCGTGGGCTCCATGCCCTCAATCACCATTTCAGGCAGCTTGCGGTTAATGTACCGCTCAATCTTGTGCACCATCATGTATTCTTTGGCATCGGCAAAGCTTACCGCAATGCCCGTGCGCCCTGCCCGCCCTGTGCGCCCGATGCGGTGCACATAATCCTCCGCCTGCTTGGGCAAATCATAATTGATAACATGAGTAATCGTGGGCACATCAATGCCCCGCGCGGCAACATCCGTCGCCACCAAAATTTTGCACCGCCCCTTGCGCACATCCATCAGCGTACGGTTGCGCCAGCTCTGCGGCATATCGCCGTGCAAACAGTTGGCGGCAAAGCCTTTTTCGTATAACTCATCCGCCAGCGTTTCGGTCATCGCTTTGGTGGCGGTGAAAATCACGCATTGGTCAATGTTGGCATCGCGCAAAATATGGTCGAGCAGGCGGTTTTTATGGTTTTTGTCGTCGCAATACAAAAGCTGCTCTTCAATTTTGCCCTGCGCTTCGGCGCGTTCAATTTCAATCACGGCGGGATTGCGGGTTAATTTGCGCGCCAGCTTGCCCACCGCGCCGTCCCAAGTTGCCGAAAACAGCAGCGTTTGGCGCGATTCGGGCGTGGCGGCAACAATGGTTTCAATGTCGTCAATAAAGCCCATGTCCAGCATACGGTCGGCTTCGTCCAACACCAGCACTTCCAAGCGGTCAAAATCGATGCGCCCGCTGCGCATGTGATCCATCAGGCGGCCGGGGGTGGCAACTACAATATCAATCGGGCGCGATAAGGCTTTGATTTGCTGCCCAAAAGACGAACCGCCCACCAGCGTTACCGTGCGCACCCATTTCATGTTTTGCGCGTAAAGCTGGGCGTTTTTTTCCACCTGCTGGGCAAGCTCGCGCGTGGGCGTGAGCACCAACACGCGCGGGCCTTTGCCCGATTTTTCGCTGCGTTTGATGATTTTTTGCAAGCTGGGCAACAAGAATGCGGCGGTTTTGCCCGAGCCTGTTTGCGCGGAAGCCATGATGTCTTGGTTTGCCAAAGCGGCGGGGATGGACTGGGCTTGAATGGGCGTGGGTTCTTCGTAGCCTGCGCTTTTGAGCGCGGAGAGAATGTTTTTATC
>CAUVGV010000209.1:0-3759 GCA_963551505.1 uncultured Kingella sp. | reverse complement strand
AGGGGCTGTTTATATTGGGTTTGCGAAGCGGATTTTGTGTCAGAAAGCAGGCTATGCAAGGCGCAAACCGCAGCAAGGTTGAACTGAACACCTTGCGAGGATTGGCAACGCAGCAGAGTCTGTTTTCTGGCGCAAAAGTCGCCGCAACACCCAATATAAACAGCCTCTCATCCCCTGCACCCCACAGTAGCCCTACCCGCGCCAGCCACGCCAAAGGCAGCCTGAAACCCAATTCATCAAACCCCAACCCATACCGCCCACATTTCAGTCCGCTTCCCTCACCCACTTAACACATCCCCCCATGCCCCTCAACCGCCTTCTCGCCCTCCTCACCCTCATCGCCACCCTCGCCATCCACCTCTGGCAAAACCACCTCGCCCCACACGGTGGCCCCATCGCCCTGCCCAAAAGCCTCTGGCTCGGGCTCACGCTCTACTGCTGGCTACTGCAACCCCCGCTTATCATCCGCCGCAGCCCCAACCCCCGCGCCCAAACCATCTGGCGGCTTTTTTGGGCATTGATGCTCGCCCGCGCCGCCGCCGAACTCTGGCTACTCTACGGCGCGCACCAATGGAAATACAGCTACGGCATCGCCCACGACCTATTCTCCGCCGCCCTGCTGTATATCGGCGCACGCTACGCCCAAAGGCAGCCTGAAAACGAGCGCAGTGCGTTTCCGCGTAGCCAACCCCCCAAACACCCCACCCCCGACATCCGCCATATGCACATCATCGCCACCATGTTCCTGTGCGAAGCCCTGTTTGCCTACTACATCTCCCACTTCAACGCCAACCAACCCCACGCCCAACTCTGGTTTATCAACTGGCACCCCCAACACATCCCCAACCTCATCTTCACCCTCATCATCGAAGCCATCCTGCTAAAATGGCTGCACCGTATAGACCAATGGCTCAACCAACATGACTAACCCTCTAACCACCCACACCCAAACCCCGCAAACCCTAAGTGAAGCCCAAATCGCCCAACTCTACACCCTCTACGCCACCTACTACGGCGGCACCAGCCCCGAGCTGTTCCGCCGTGATTTGCAAGAAAAAGACCAAATTCTTATCTTACAAGACAACCAAACCCCCATCGGCTTCACCACCCTCAAAATCATCCACAGCCAACACCAAAACCAACCCATCCGCGCCATCTTTTCAGGCGACACCATCATCCACCACCAATACTGGGGCAGCCAAACCCTGCCGCTGGCATGGTGCGAACTCATCGGCAAAATCCAAGCCCAACAGCCCCACATCCCGCTTTACTGGCTGCTTATCGTCAAAGGCGACCGCACCTACCGCTATCTCAACGTATTCAGCAAACACTACTACCCCAACCGCAAAACCCCCACCCCGCCCGAAATCCAAAGCCTGATTGACCAACTCGCCCGTGAACGCTTTGGCGAGCACTACCAACCCCAGCGCGGCATCGTCCACTACCTCCAATCGCAAGGACACCTCAAAGCCCAATGGCACAACAGCCCCAGCAGCCGCAATCCCGAAGCCCAATTTTTCGCCGAAAAAAATCCCCACTATCAACAAGGCGACGAACTCGTCTGCCTCACCCTGCTCGCCGCCGACAACCTCAAATCCTTCGCCCTACGCGGCTTTCTCGCAGGGCAAGCCGCAGCACAATAGGCAGCCTGAAAATAGGTTTTAGCCCTTTTCAGGCTGCCTCAAAAGAACAGCAACGGCTTATTGCCAAGGCGCACGTTAAATTGAACATGATGCAGCAAACTATGCTGCATTTTCGGATTGCTCCCATACCGCCAACACACCAACACACATCGCGTTTCAGGCTGCCTCAACCATCAAGGCAGCCTGAAAACCAAAATGGAACGGCGACGGCTCGTCGCCAAAGGTTTGGCTCAACAGGGCTTTACTGATTGGAAAAATGTCGGCGAGCTGCCGACGCTCCATCAGCTGCAAGTTTCGCAAAGGTTTCAGGCTGCCCAATCCACCCTTTCCCCAGCCCCAAAAAAAGCGCAAAATCCAATCAGCAACCCGAAAACAAAGGAAACCCCATGACCCACACCGTCCACCTAAAATTTGACGACATCGACAACACCACCCTGCAACGCCTGTGCGGTGCGTTAGACGAAAACCTTGCCACGCTGGGCAAAGCCCTTTCCGTGCAAACCAGCCGCCGCTTCGCCGATTTCACCTTTATCGGCGACAACGCCCACGCCGCCCGCCGCGCCCTGCTCGCGCTTGCCGACACCGCGCAAAGCCGCGATTTAACCCCCGAAGACATCCAACTCGCCGCCGTGGAAGCCAAAACCGCCGGCGCGCAACACGTTGAGCGCAATAACGACAACCACGCCTACCATTTCCACACCAAGCGCGGCAACATCGGCGGGCGTACCCCACGCCAAAACGGCTACATCCGCGCCCTGCTCAACCACGATGTCGTGTTTGGTCTCGGGCCCGCAGGCACAGGCAAAACCTATCTTGCCGTTGCCGCCGCCGTGGACGCGATGGAAAAGCACCAAATCGAACGCATCGTGCTGGTGCGCCCCGCCGTGGAAGCGGGCGAAAAACTGGGCTTTCTGCCGGGCGATTTGGCGCAAAAAGTAGACCCCTACCTGCGCCCGCTGTATGACGCGCTGTACGACCTGATGGGCTTTGACCGCGTAACCAAGCTGATGGAAAAAGGGCTGATTGAAATCGCCCCGCTTGCCTATATGCGCGGGCGCACGCTCAACGGCGCGTATGTGATTTTGGATGAAGCGCAAAACACCACGCCCGAGCAGATGAAAATGTTTTTAACCCGCATCGGCTTTGGCGCAAAAGCCGTGATTACAGGCGATTTAAGCCAAGTGGATTTGCCGCGCAACATCAAATCAGGCTTGCGCGATGCCAAAGAAAAACTGCGCGACGTGGAAGGCCTGTACTTCCACACGTTTACCAGCGAAGACGTGGTGCGCCATCCGTTGGTGCAAAAAATCGTAGAAGCGTATGACGCAGCGGAAAACATACATTTGGAATTGAGCCTAAAAAACTAACTCAGGCAGCCTGAAAATAGTTTACCCCCGTTTTCAGGCTGCCTTTAAGCCATCCCAATCGCCCAAAGGCAGCCTGAAAACACTCTTCGCAACCACAAAAAAGGACACGCTATGAAACTCATCATCGCCGCCCCCGCCAATGGCACCGAACTCAAAAACGCCCTCCACGCCCAGCTTGCCGCCGATTCGCGCATCAGCAGCCTGCGCGATATGTCCACTGACGCCAGCTATCCGCAAATCTCGTTTGCAGTTGCCCAAGCCATCGCCGCAGGCGAAGCCGACCGCGCCATTCTCATTTGCGGCACAGGCATTGGCACCGCTATCGCTGCCAACAAAGTCGCAGGCATCCGCGCCGCCACCGCCCACGATTTAACCAGCGTGCGCGGCGCAGTAGAAAACTACAACGCACAAATCTTGTGCATGGGGCAAAACATCATCGCCGCCCCCGCCGCATGGGCATTGGTGGACATCTGGCTCAATCTACGCCACGACACACACAGCAGCTACGCCCCCAAAGTGCACGAAATCAGCGCGTTTGAACAGCAAAAATAAGCCGCCCAAATGCTTTTCAGGCTGCCTACACATGATAGGCAGCCTGAAACCTTTACAAAACCTAAGTAGGTCGGGCATTTATGCCCGACATTTTTATAGTCGCTACAATTAAGCCATATAAAGCGTTGGCTCGCCGTGCTGTTCTAAATGGTCTATCTGCGGCGCGCCCCCGTGTATAAGACATAATTGGAGCGACG
>CAUVGV010000208.1:0-3772 GCA_963551505.1 uncultured Kingella sp. | reverse complement strand
ATTATCCACCAGAGGCAGCCTGAAAACAGAATCCGTGTAAAAAACCTTGCACCCTATTTTTTCATAAGCTTACAATACAGTTACAGTAGTCGCTCAGCTAAACTGCCTTGCGCGATTGTTGTAGCTTGAAGCGATTGCCCGCTGCAAGCGGACAGCAGTACCGCCCGTTTGCTTATTCCAACCTACCAAATAGGAGTAAACACAAATGAAAGCAGCACGTTTCCACAACAAAGGCGATATTCGCATTGAAGACATCCCCGAACCCACCGTTGCCCCTGGCACAGTCGGTATCAACGTGGCTTGGTGCGGCATCTGCGGCACCGATTTGCACGAGTTTATGGAAGGTCCGATTTTTATTCCGCCTTGCGGTCACCCCCATCCCATCTCGGGCGAATCCGCGCCCGTTACCATGGGGCATGAATTTTCAGGCGTGGTGTATGCCGTGGGCGAAGGCGTTACCGATATTCAAGTGGGGCAGCACGTGGTGGTTGAGCCTTACATCATCCGCGACGATGTGCCAACGGGCGAGGGCAGCAATTACCATCTGTCCAAAGACATGAACTTTATCGGCTTGGGCGGCTGCGGCGGCGGTTTGGCAGAAAAAATTGCGGTCAAACGCCGCTGGGTGCATCCCATTTCCGATGCCATCCCGCTGGATGAAGCGGCGTTGATTGAGCCGCTATCCGTTGGGCATCACGCCTTTGTGCGCTCTGGCGCAAAAGAAGGCGATGTGGCGTTGGTGGGCGGCGCAGGGCCAATCGGCTTGCTGTTATCCGCCATTTTGAAAGCCAAAGGGCTTAAAGTCATCATCACCGAATTGAGCAAAGCGCGCAAAGACAAAGCACGCGAAGCAGGCGTGGCAGACTACATTCTTGACCCCAGCGAAGTGGACGTGGTTGCCGAAGTGATGAAACTCACCGATGGCAACGGCGTGGACGTGGCGTTTGAATGCAGCAGCGTCAACAAAGTGTTGGATACTTTGGTCGCCGCCATGAAACCGACCGGCAAAGTGGTGATTGTGTCCATTTGGAGCAAACCCGCCACCATCAACGTGCACAGCGTGGTGATGAAAGAATTGGACGTGCGCGGCACCATCGCCTACTGCAACGACCACGCGGAAACCATCAAGCTGGTGGAATCGGGCAAAATCAACCTGAAACCGTTTATCACGCAACGCATCAAGCTGGACGAATTGATTTCGGAAGGCTTTGAGCGGCTGATTCACAACAACGAATCGGCGGTTAAGATTATTGTGAATCCGAATTTGTAAGGGCAACCGCCCTGTGATGAGGCAGCCTGAAAAGCGGAATAAGCAGTTTCAGGCTGCCTTATTTGTAGGAAACAAAACCGTTTGGTATCGTGCCAAACGGTTTTTGGTTGGAGGAATGGGTTTTCAGGCTGCCTCATCAGTTGAATGAGGTGAACGAACCAAAGGCAGCCTGAAATTTAAAATGGAGCGGCGACGGCTCGTCGCCAAATGATGTGCATCCAAAAGAGCTTTACCGGTTGGAATAATGTTGGCGAGCATTTGACGCGCCATCGGTTATAGATTGCAAAGATTTCAGGCTGCCTCATAAGCCGGACAAACCAAAGGCAGCCTGAAACCGCTTATTCTGCTTTTCAGGCTGCCTATTGCCGTTCGGATTAGTGGTCGCAAGCCGTGCGGTTTAACGCGCCATAACGCCCCACAATGCTTTGCAACTCGCCCGCCTCTTCGTTGCTCACCGACATAAACATAATATTCATGCGGGCGGATGTTTGGCTGTCGCCCTCGCCGCCGCCTTGCACCACTTGGCGCGATGCCGCGTGCGGGAATTTGCCCAGCAAGCCTTTGATGCGGTGGTAATCATCCTCGGGAATGCTCACGCGGGCGGAACAAGCGCGGTATTTAGCGCGCGGCTCGGCGGCGGATTGGGCCGCGGCGGCTCTTGCTGCGGCTTGCGAACCGCCTGCGCTATTGGCGTTTGCATTACGCTGTGGGCGCACGGTGTTGGCGGTTCTGCCCACAATTTTGCCGATTGCGCTGCCTGCTGGCACGCCATTGGTGGTTACTGTGCCGTTGGTGGAAACGGTGGTGGGCGTGCCGTTGCCTGTGTTAATAATGATTTGCTGCGGTGCTTGGGGCTGCTGCGGTGTTTGCACGATTTGCGGTTGTGGTTTTTTCGGATTCATGATTTTATTGCCAACAAATCCTGCAAACACGATGAGATTCAACGCCACCAACGTGGCAAATATCCACTTCATTCTTATTCCTTACGCGCTGGTTGGTGTTCTAACCAGTTGATTAAGCCAAAAATTACGAGATTATCTACAATTTTTACACTATTGTCCAAACTAAATGCTTCGGGCAGGGCTTCGGCAATTTTGCGCGCACCACCGCCTGTGATGATAAGGTCGGTGGGCTGATTGTGGTTGCGCTCTTTGAGCCGTGCGTGCATCAACAAAATTGAACCGCACACCGCGTCCATCATGCCTGTGGCGATGGCGTTGGCGGTGGTGGTGGGAAAGGGATAACGTTGCCCTTCGGGGCGATGCAGATTGGCGGTTTTTTGCAGCAAAGATTCGTGCATCAAATGAAACCCCGGCATGATGCTGCCGCCAAGATAATGGTTGTCGGCGGTAATCGCATCAATGGTTACCGCCGTGCCACAGCTCACTACCACGCTGGCGTTGTGGCTAAATTTGCGGCTGCCCAGCGCGTTGAACCAGCGGTCTGCGCCGTGTTCTTCGGGGTTGCGATAGTGGTTAATCATGCCCAGCGCGTGGGGCATAGAAGTGAGCCATTCAATCGGGCGTTGCAAGCGGTAGGCAACCGTTTCGCGTTTCGCCGCGCTGCACACCGATGAGCCCACGATGCGGGTGTCGGATTGCCCGTATTCTGCCCATTCGTGCACCAGACGCGACAAATCACGGTAAGGCGCTTGCCCTGTCCGCAGGATGACACCGTTTTCCACCCACGCCCATTTAAGGCGACTGTTGCCGCTATCCAGCAGCAGATAATGATGGCTGCGAGCGTGCAATTGCTCGGGACGGCGCAGGCTCACTTCGCCGCTGGCGATGTGTTGCACGCCGCCGTAGTCGGTTTGCAGGCGCAATTCGCCGCGTTCGGTTACGCCCAGCGCATGCCCGTATTGCGCGATTTGCTCGCCGCGCAGTAAATAAACGGTTTGATTTTGGTCGCGGTGCGCGGCTTCATAGGCAGCCTGAAAAGCGGCAAAACCTGTTTGCGCAAATTGCGTGAGATGGCGGTGCAACTCGTTGAGCAACATGTTAAACACTTCGGCTGCGCTGTGCTTTTCATTAGAGGCAGCCTGAAAAGAGGTGCTGTGTTCAACGTGTTCGGGAACAAGAAAATTGATGCCAATGCCAATCGCAGCATGGGTTTGATTGTTGTTGCGCACGGTTTCAATCAAGATGCCGCCCAGTTTATCCATGCCGATAACCAAGTCGTTTGACCATTTGATTTGCGCCGCGCAGCCCAGTTGCGACAAAGCACGTTGGCACGCCAGTGCCACCACCAACGCCAATGCGCCCAACTCAGCTTGCGTTTGTTCAAACGCCCAGCCAACGCTAAACATCAAACATTCGCCAAGCTGGTTGTGCCAACTTTTACCTTGCTGCCCACGCCCCGCGTTTTGCGTATGCGCCGCTATCACCCGCTGATGAATAGAGCAGCCTGAACGCGCGTCATCCAACAATAATGTGTTTGTGGACGCAGTTTCAGGCTGCACTTGCACATCAAACAAAGGATGCCGCGTGTTTTTAGGCAAAA
>CAUVGV010000207.1:0-3792 GCA_963551505.1 uncultured Kingella sp. | reverse complement strand
TGAAGCAGATAGAAAATATGCTGTTTCTCTTGCTGAGCAAGGTTTGCTAGATGCTGAAGCCATTATTAAAAACTGGGCTAATTCAGCTAATCAAACAGCAAGACCTAGCCTTGTTTTTAAATCAGATTGTGCCGATGGTTTGTGCGCACCTGAAAAAGATACTTATGTAGATAACCAAGATGTACTATTTAAATATGATTCTGGTGCACAATCTGAAATTCCTGCTTGGGAACGGTGTCAATCAAATACAAATACGAGATGCGAAATCAATAAAGGATCGGTGATAGATAAAAGTTGTAATAAAGCTCCTATAACTTGCAAGGCAATCTCAGGTACTGATACACGCTATGTTATTGAATATTTAGGTAATAAAGCAGATGCAAAATTAGGCAATGTGGATTACTTCCGTGTAACGTCGCGTGCTCATGGCAACAATAAAGATACGGTTGTTACGCTACAGACCTATCTTGAATTATTAAATAAAAAATAAAAGGTAGCCTGAATATGAATAATAGAATCTTTGGGTATACTCTTCTTGAACTAATGGTTGTAATTGCTATTTTGGCGATAATTGCAGCTTTTGCAATACCTGCATACCAAAATTACATAGAGAAAGCAAGTTTGGCAGATATTCTTGCTGATACAGCGAATGTTCCTGCGTTAAATGACACGCAAAAATATACTTTTTCACGCGCGATTGAAAATAAGAAAATGTATTTGCAAGCAGTTCCCAAAATCAGTGGGCACAAATACGGAATTTGGATTAATAGTGATAGCTCTGTTTACCGTTGTAAAGGCTTAACAGGCAGCGCGACGGCAACCAAACCAAGCAATTGCGAAGCGTTTTAATTATTCAATCAACAAGCTGATATGCAATTATCAGCTTGTTTTATTTTATACTCTCCGCCGAAAATCTTGTTTTCTGCTAAAATTACACGATTATTGAATTAGGAAAATTATTTATGTCTATTGCCAACAATCGCAAAGCATTTCACGATTATTTTATTGAAGAACAAATTGAAGCGGGTTTGGTGTTGGAAGGCTGGGAAGTAAAAGCCATTCGCGCGGGGCGTGTGCAGCTCAAAGAAAGTTATATTTACTGGAAACGCGATGCGTTTTACTTGGTTGGCTGCCACATTACTCCGCTGCCAACCGCTTCTACACACGTTAAACCTGATCCTGTTCGTCCGCGAAAATTGTTGTTGAATCAGCGAGAAATCAACAAGCTAATCGGCAAAACCGAGCGTGCGGGCTACACCATTGTGCCGCTTAATTTACATTTTCTGCGCGGGCGCATCAAAGCAGAAATTGGTTTGGCAAAAGGTAAGAAACTGCACGACAAACGCGAATCATCCAAAGAAGCGGATTGGAAGCGCGAAAAACAACGTTTAATGAAACAGAGCCGCTGATGAATACCGCCGTTATCGCTTTTGGCAGTAATTTAGAAAATCCCATTGCGCAGGTGCAAAATGCGCTGGCTACGGTGGCGTCATTGCCACAAATAGGCAGCCTGAAAACCTCTTCGCTGTATCGCACCGCGCCTGTTGGTTATGCCGATCAGCCTGATTTTATTAACGCGGTTGCGCTGGTGGAAACGAGCTATTCTGCGATGGAGCTTTTGCAGCAGTTGCAGCAAATTGAGCAGCAGTTTGGGCGGCAGCGCAGTTTTCGCAATGCGCCGCGCACGTTGGATTTGGACATTATTGACTATACGCAAACCATCAGCAATGCGCCTGAATTGCAGCTTCCGCATCCCCGTGCGCACGAGCGCGGTTTTGTGATGCTGCCCTTGGCGGAAATTGCGCCCGATTATCCAATTGCCCATTTTGGCACGGCGCAACAGCTTGCCGCAAAATTGGGCAGCGCGGGCATCGAAAAGATTGCCTAATCCATTTTCAGGCTGCCTCAAAGCAGCATAAGCGCGTATAATCCGCGCTTTTTTTACCGTACGCAACATGAATAATCCCTTTGCCCAAGCCCTTTCCAACGCATTAAGCTATGCCATCGTGAGCAAGCAAGTTAGCCAACAGCATGAAATGATTGGCTTTTTGTATCGCGAAGCGGCAGCGTTTGAACACGACAGCGGCTGGCGTTTTTTCAGCGGCGCGGAAGACGATGCTTATGCCAACGATTCGGCGAACTACGAAACCTTGCCATTGAGCCAAATTCTAACCGCGCATCCTGAAATTGCGCCGCTGATGCAACAAAACGCGGGCGCGTGGGAATGGGATGATGCCAGCGAAAGCTACACCCCTGTTACCGATTGGCAGCCGCAAGCATGATTTTCAGGCTGCCTATTTATTGACTCCAAAGGAAAACACATGAAAACAATCGCTCCGAATTTGAATGGACAAGGTCTCAAAATTGGCATCGTGCAAGCGCGTTTCACAAACGAAGTGGGCAGCGCGATGGTGGATGTGGCACGCAAAAAATTGCTGGAACTGGGCGTGGCAGATGATGACATCATACTGGCGACTGTGCCCGGTGCGCTGGAAGTGCCGCTGGTGCTGCAAAACATGGCGGCGAGTGAATCGTATGACGCGCTGATTGCCATCGGCGCGGTTATCCGTGGCGAAACGTATCATTTTGAATTGGTTGCCAACGAATCGGGGGCGGGCGTGTCGCGCGTGGGCTTGGATTTTAATGTGCCGATTGCCAACGCGATTTTGACAACGGAAAACGATACGCAAGCGCACGCGCGGATTCAAGAAAAAGCCAGCGACGCGGCGATTGTGGCGGTGGAACTGGCAAATTTGTTAAACGATTTGGATGAAGAATAATTTTCAGGCTGCCTGAAAGCGAGTTTACGAGCTTCTGCGAAACTAAAACGGAAAGGACGATTATGCGAGTTTCTCCCCGCCGCCGCGCGCGCGAATTTGCCGTGCAAGCCCTGTATCAAGTGGCGTTGAACAAAATCCCCGCGCCCGAGGTGGCGCAACACATCCGCGAAAGCAACGATTATCGCCATGCGGATGGCGAATTGTTTACCGCGATTTTTTTTGGCGCGCACAACAATCAGCGCGAATATATGCAAATCATCCGCCCCTTGCTGGACCGCGATGAAAATTTGATTAACCCGATTGAGCGCAGCGTGCTGCTGGTGGCGGTGCATGAACTAAAAGCCATGCCCGAAACGCCCTACCCCGTGATTATCAACGAGGCGATTGAAGTAACCAAAACCTTTGGCGGCACCGATAGCCATAAGTTTATCAACGGCATTTTGGATAAACTGGTGGCGCAACTTCGCCCCAACGACCCGAAACGGCGTGAGGCAGCCTGAAAACGCATCCCCACATTGTTTTCAGGCTGCCTTAGCCAGCAGAAAGGAATGACTATGAAACAATCATCTCTTGCATTGCCGTTGTTTTTGATTATCGCGGGCGTGTTGTGGCTGCTCAAAAGCATGGATTTATTCCCCAGCACGGCGAACATTGTCGCCTTTGCGCTGTTTGCATCGGGCGTGTTGGTGTTTGTGCTGGATGGGTTTAACAAGCAAACGATTGTGTCTGCGCCGTTGCTGATGTATATCGGCGGCGTGTTGTATTTGGTGAACGAATATGAATACGCGACTACGCCGTTTATTGCGCTGGGCATGGTGTTTTCAGGCTGCCTAATGTTGCTGGCGCGCAGTAACACTGTGCCGCCTAAACGCTCGGCGAACTCGGGGCAGAATAATCAACCGTGATGCCATAAAGATTAAACCCATTTCAGGCTGCCTGAAATGGGTTTTGTTTGGCGGGCGCGAGTGTGAACAAGAATAAAGCCGCCCTACCCCATCAGCCACAAAAAGGC
>CAUVGV010000206.1:0-3829 GCA_963551505.1 uncultured Kingella sp. | reverse complement strand
TTTGACTACAAAATGTCGGTGGAAAAAGCCTATTCCACCGATTCCAATATGCTCGGTGCCACGCACGAAGCCAAAGATTTGGAATTTTTAAATTGCGGCATCAACATCGTGCAACCGATTATGGGCGTGGCGTTTTGGGACGAAAACGTTGAAATCAAAGCCGAAACCGTGTCCGTGCGCTTTGAAGAGGGCGTGCCCGTTGCGCTGAACGGCAAAACCTTTGACAACCCCGTAGAGCTTATTTTGGAAGCCAACCGCATTGGCGGGCGGCACGGCTTGGGCATGAGCGACCAAATTGAAAACCGCATCATCGAAGCCAAATCGCGCGGCATCTACGAAGCCCCCGCCATGGCGCTGCTCCACATCGCCTACGAGCGCTTGGTAACCGGCATCCACAACGAAGACACCATCGAGCAATACCGCATCAACGGCCTGCGCTTGGGCAGATTGCTGTATCAAGGGCGCTGGTTTGACAGCCAAGCCCTGATGCTGCGCGAAGCCGCCCAACACTGGGTGGCCAAAGCCGTTACCGGCGAAGTAACGCTGCAACTGCGCCGCGGCAACGACTATTCCATCTTGAACACCGAAAGCCCGAACCTGACCTACCACCCCGAGCGGCTGAGCATGGAAAAAGTGGAAAACGCCGCCTTCACCCCCGCCGACCGCATCGGGCAGCTGACCATGCGCAATCTGGATATTTCCGACACCCGCGCCAAACTGCGGGTTTACGCGCAAACAGGCTTGGTGCAGCTGGGCGACGGGACAAACGTGCCCAAGCTGGATGGCAAATAAACGCGCTGCGCTTGTTTTCAGGCTGCCTTTTTCCATTGTTGAGGCAGCCTGAAAAGCATTTCAACCCGCCCCGAAGGCAGCCTGAAAGATACCAAACCATGCCCCCTCTTTTTGATCTCCAATTTGAAAGCCTAGAATCCATACTCGCCACCGTTGAAGATTGCCAAAGCGCACTAGGCTGGCTAGAAATCAGCTTTGGCTCATTTCGGCTCAATATCAATGGGCAATCCCTGTTTAATTACCACCCCAACTGCGTTCAAGAATGGCTAAACGACCCCGAATATTGCCTTTATCTGCGATTAAGCGGCTTGCAAGCGCAAGATGTGGATTACTCAATCGACAGCTTCTACCTAGCATTGCAGGATACGCTGCCCTTTTTATCCGATAGCGTTCCCACGCTGGCACACGAGCTTTATTTATGTTCACGGGAAGCACAATGGGATTATTGCAATCTATGGGAAGAACGAGAAGACGCGCTTGCCCAACAAATTGGCGTAGAAGCCGCCCGTAAACAATCAAATTATGGCTTTCGCTATTTTTACGAAAATAGTTTTATTGATTTTGGTATATCCATCCCCGAAACCCACACATGGCGTTATGGCGATGATGTTTATATTCGCTTCAACAGCATGGCAACCACAGAAAACGGCGAACCCTGCTTCGCCTACCCACAACATTGCGTTTATCGCCTGCCACATCATCGTTTTATCAACGAATACCGCCAGTTTGCCCAATGCTATTTAGACGGCATGAAACGCGGCATTAAAGCACTCCGCCCTCTGTTGCCCAGCCCAGCAGAGAACCCATACAATAATTTTGAATCGCTGATGTATTGGCATCAACATTTACAAAACGAATTAGAAGCCAAACTAACCGCCATTCATCCCCAATCATGGGACGAAGTATGGCAAGCCAACCAAGCCGCAGGCATAGACTTGGCGGCAATGGTAGAAAAATGGCAAAAGCATCGTTTGCCGATTATTGATGTGCAATAGTTCAACCACCTTTTCAGGCTGCCTCACACAATAAGGCAGCCTGAAAACCCATTTCAGCGTAAAATCCGCCTTTCCCATTTTCAGGCTGCCTCAAACAGCCACAGGCAGCCTGAAATCCATAAATACGCTTTTGACAAAGCCCACCTCAACCACAATACACAAACATAAGGAACACAACCATGCCCGACTACCGCTCCAAAACCTCCACCCACGGACGCAACATGGCAGGCGCGCGCGCCCTTTGGCGTGCCACAGGCGTTGCCGACAGCGACTTTGGCAAACCCATCATCGCCATTGCCAACTCGTTTACCCAATTCGTGCCGGGGCACGTTCACCTGCACAACATGGGGCAGCTCGTTGCCCGCGAAATTGAGAAAGCAGGCGCGATTGCCAAAGAATTCAACACCATCGCCGTGGACGACGGCATCGCCATGGGACACAGCGGAATGCTGTATTCCCTGCCCAGCCGCGATTTAATCGCCGACAGTGTGGAATATATGGTGAACGCCCATTGCGCCGACGCGCTGGTGTGCATTTCCAACTGCGACAAAATCACACCAGGGATGCTGATGGCGGCGATGCGCCTGAATATCCCCACCATTTTCGTATCAGGCGGGCCGATGGAAGCGGGCAAAGTAGTCGGCGCGATTAACATTGCCGACAGCCGCCGTTTGGACTTGGTGGACGCGATGATTGACGCGGCAGACGACAACGTTTCCGATGCCGCCATCGCCGAAATTGAACAAAACGCCTGCCCCACCTGCGGCTCGTGTTCAGGAATGTTCACCGCCAACTCCATGAACTGCCTAACCGAAGCCCTAGGCTTGTCGCTACCGGGCAACGGCTCGCTGCTCGCCACCCACGCCTTTCGCAAAGAACTGTTTTTAGAAGCAGGGCGGCTGATTGTAGACATCACCAAACGCCATTACGAGCAAAACGACTATTCCGTGCTGCCGCGCAGCATCGCCACCAAGCAAGCCTTTGAAAACGCCATGACCATGGACATCGCCATGGGCGGCAGTACCAACACCATCTTGCACCTGCTCGCCGTTGCCCAAGAAGCGGGCGTGGATTTCAAAATGGCAGATATTGACCGCCTAAGCCGCATCGTGCCCTGCCTGTGCAAAACCGCGCCCAACAACCACGATTACTACATGGAAGACGTGCACCGCGCAGGCGGCATCATCGGCATCCTAAAAGAGCTAGACCGAGCAGGCAAACTGCACACCGACGCGCTCACCATCCATTCAGGCAGCCTAAAAGAAGCCATCGCCAAATGGGACATCGCCAACCCCGCCAACACCGAAGCCATAGAACGCTTTAAAGCCGCGCCGGGCGGCGTGCGCAGCACCCAAGCCTTCTCGCAAAACCGCCAATGGAAAACGCTGGATTTGGACCGCGCAAACGGCTGCATTCGCGATGCCGAACACGCCTATTCGCAAGACGGCGGCTTGGCAGTCTTGTTTGGCAACATTGCCGAGCGCGGCTGCGTAGTCAAAACCGCCGGCGTGGACGAAAGCATCTGGCAGTTCACCGGGCGCGCCCGCGTGTTTGAAAGCCAAGAAGATGCCGTGGCAGGCATTTTGGGCAACCAAATCGTGGCAGGCGACATCGTCATCATCCGCTACGAAGGCCCCAAAGGCGGGCCGGGGATGCAAGAAATGCTGTACCCCACCAGCTACCTGAAATCCAAAGGTTTGGGCAAAGTCTGCGCCCTGCTCACCGACGGGCGTTTCTCGGGCGGCACATCAGGCCTATCCATCGGACACGCCTCGCCCGAAGCCGCAGAAGGCGGCGCAATCGGCTTGGTGCGCGAAGGCGACACCATTGAAATAGACATCCCCAACCGCCGCATCCACCTTGCCGTGTCCGACGAAGAACTCGCCCGCCGCCGCGCCGAAATGGACGCACGCGGCAGCCGCGCATGGAAGCCCGAAAGCCGCGAGCGGTATGTGTCCGCCGCACTACGCGCCTATGCCGCCATGGCAACCTCCGCCGATAAAGGCGCGGTGCGCGATGTGAGCCAAGTGGAACGCTGATTG
>CAUVGV010000205.1:0-3887 GCA_963551505.1 uncultured Kingella sp. | reverse complement strand
AGGCTATGCACGGCGCAAACCGAAGAATGTTTTAATACCTTGCTTGGTTTGCCAACGCAGCATAGACTGTTTTTTGGTGCAAAATCCGCCGCAATACCCAATATAAACAGCCCCGTAGCCCCTGCACCCCACGCGAAAATCGTTTTCAGGCTGCTTTGCTATTGCGCCCGCGTTCAGGCAGCCTGAAACGCTTGCGCTATAATCCGCCTTTTTTAATCGGATAACCCATGTTGCCCAAACCTTTTTTCAGGCTGCCTCTGCTAGCGGCGATGTGTTGCGCCCTGCAAGGTTGTGTAGTCGCATCGCAGTAGATTTAGCTGCCACCACAGTCGTGCAAACCGGCAAAATCGCCGTAAAAGGCACAGGCGCGGTGGTGCGGGCGGTGATATCCGATGGCGATAATGACGACAAAAAAGCCACCCAAAAAACCAAGCAAGCGCAAAAACAGCGCGAACAAGCCGCGCGTGCGCAAGCCCAACAGCCGCCCGCATCTGATTTCAGGCAGCCTGAAACGCTGCCACAGCCACCGCAGCCACCCATGCAGCCTGAAAACGACTAGCCCACAGAAGCAAGCCAAAATAAGCTATAATTCGCTCGTTTCATTTTTCGTAAATCTCATCCTCAACCCAACCAACGGAGTAACACCATGAGCGCAATCGTAGATATTTTCGCCCGCGAGATTTTGGATTCACGCGGCAACCCCACCGTAGAATGCGATGTATTGCTAGAAAGCGGTGTAATGGGGCGCGCAGCCGTGCCCAGCGGCGCATCAACTGGTCAAAAAGAAGCCCTAGAATTGCGCGATGGCGACAAATCTCGCTATTTGGGCAAAGGCGTGCTCAAAGCCGTTGAGCATGTAAACAACGACATCGCCCAAGCCATCATCGGCATTGATGCCACCGAGCAAGCCTATATCGACCAAATCATGCTGGAACTGGACGGCACGGAAAACAAAGGCAATTTGGGCGCAAACGCCACCCTAGCCGTATCGCTCGCCGTTGCCCGCGCCGCCGCCGAAGACGCAGGCTTGCCGCTGTATCGCTATTTGGGCGGCGCAGGCCCGATGGCTCTGCCCGTGCCGATGATGAACGTGATTAACGGCGGAGAACACGCCAACAACAGCCTGAATATTCAAGAATTTATGATTATGCCCGTGGGCGCGGAATCGTTCCGCGAAGCGTTGCGTTGCGGCGCGGAAATTTTCCACCACTTAAAAAAACTGTGCGATGCCAAAGGCTTCCCCACCACCGTGGGCGACGAAGGCGGCTTTGCGCCCAACTTGGGCAGCCACGAAGAAGCCTTGCAACTGATGGTGGAAGCCACCGAAAAAGCGGGCTACAAAGCGGGCGAAGATGTGCTGTTTGCCATGGATTGCGCGTCTAGCGAGTTTTACAAAGACGGCAAATACCACTTGGAAGCCGAAGGCAAAGCCTACACCAGCGAAGAGTTTGCGCAATATTTGGCGGATTTGGTGGCCAAATACCCCATCATCTCCATTGAAGACGGCATGGACGAAAACGACTGGGCAGGCTGGAAACACCTCACCGAAAAATTGGGCGACAAAGTGCAATTGGTGGGCGACGATTTGTTTGTAACCAACCCCAAAATCTTGGCGCAAGGCATTGAAAAAGGTGTGGCGAATGCGCTGCTGGTGAAAGTGAACCAAATTGGCACGTTGAGCGAAACATTGAGCGCGGTAGATTTAGCCAAACGCAATCGCTACACCAGCGTGATGAGCCACCGCTCGGGCGAAACCGAAGATTCCACCATCGCCGATTTAGCCGTTGCCACCAACTGTATGCAAATCAAAACCGGCTCGTTGAGCCGCTCCGACCGCATGGCAAAATACAACCAGCTTTTGCGCATTGAAGAAGAACTCGGCTCAGCGGCTTACTACCCTGGTAAAAAAGCGTTTTATCAGTTGAAAAAATAATCGCTTTCCGCCGTGAATGGTTTTCAGGCTGCCTTAATCACACATCAATAGGCAGCCTGAAAACACAAAATGGAATCAAAACAATGAAATGGATAACATGGGGCTTGCTCATCACACTGGCAGGCTTGCAATACAAAATCTGGCTACACAACGGCGGCTTGCGCACCCAATACGCCCAAATGCAGCAGCAAGCCGAAAACATCAAGCGCGAAAACGCCACTATCCGCCACGACAACGCCATGCTGCGCGCCCAAGTGGACGACCTACAAAACGGCTACGAAGCCCTGTGCGAGCTAGCCCGCAGCGAGCTAGGCTATATAGAAGAAGGCGAAACCTACTATAACCTTAAACGCGAATAACCACCGTGCTGTTGCTAGACCGCACGGTTTTCACATCTTGCCAACCGCGCCCCACGCGCCCAAAAGTACCCACCATGAGCCCAAAATTTCCCCCCGATAACACCGAAAACGACCCACGCTACAAAGCCTTTGTGCAACAAGTGGTGCAATACCGCACCGTTTACACCCTGCAAGATAGCGAAGATTATTTCGCCGAATGCCCATCCGAAGTGTATGACGACAACTTGGGCGAGCCCGAAGCCGTGTATTGCTTTTGGGACAATCTGGAAGATGCCCAAGCCTGCCAACACGACGAATGGCAAGACTACGAAATCGTGGAAATCCCGCTGGTGGATTTTATGGAAGACATCCTTATCGGCATGGACGAAGACGCGCATTTGGTGGGCGTGGCGTTTGATGAAGAGTTATACGGCACAGAAGTTGAGCCCGTTGAACTGCTGCGCGATTTGCTCAACGAAATCCGCGTGCAAAACCAATCGCACGAATACGAAAACTACGGCAAGCTGCGCCATTATTGCGACCTATGGGAGCAAGAAATCGCCGCGCAGAATGCCCCGATTATTCATTAGGCAGCCTGAAAACCTGTTTACAGGCTTTCGTCAACCCAATGTGCCACATTAGGCAGCCTGAAACCATCCCTACAACCCTTTTCAGGCTGCCTCATCTTGATAGGCAGCCTGAAAACCCCGCAAGGAACATCATGGAAACCGAACACATCAACCAACTGCAAAACCAGCTCACCGACCTATCCCAGCGCAATGCCGACATCCGCGTATATATGGATTACCAAGGCAAAAAAGAGCGGCTAGAAGAAGTCATCGGGCTGTTCGAAGACCCCGAGCTTTGGAACGACCCCAAGCGCGCCCAAGAAATCGGCAAAGAGCGCAAAATCTTAGAAGGCATCGTGCTAACGCTGGACAACATTGAAAACGGCATCGCCGACAACCGCGAGCTGATTGACATGGCGGTGGAAGAAAACGATGCCGACGGCTTTGCCGCCATCGTTGCCGACGTTGCCGAGCTGGAACGGCAAATGGCGGATTTGGAATTCAAACGCATGTTTAACCAACCCGCCGACCCCAACAACTGCTTTGTAGACATCACCGCCGGCGCAGGCGGCACCGAAGCCGAAGACTGGGCGGGCATGCTGCTGCGGATGTACACCCGCTATGCCGAGCGCAAAGGCTTCAAAGTGGAAGTCATCGAGCAAGACGACGGCGAAATCGCAGGCATCAACAACGCTACCTTGCGCATCGAAGGCGAATACGCCTACGGCTTGCTGCGCACCGAAACCGGCGTGCACCGCCTTGTGCGCTACTCGCCGTTTGATGCCAACAACAAACGCCACACATCGTTTGCCTCCGTGTTTGTGTATCCCGAAGTGGACGACAGCTTTGAAATTGAAATCAACCCCGCCGATTTGCGCACCGACACCTACCGCGCATCAGGCGCAGGCGGGCAGCACATCAACAAAACCGACTCCGCCGTGCGCATCACCCACCTTCCCACCGGCATCGTCGTGCAATCCCAATCCAGCCGCTCGCAGCACGAAAACCGCCGCATCGTGATGGAAATGCTGCGCTCCAAACTGTTCG
>CAUVGV010000204.1:0-3931 GCA_963551505.1 uncultured Kingella sp. | reverse complement strand
CAATTGCACCACAATGCGGTCGGTGCCTGCTTGTTGGATAACAGGCTCGGCGGTGCCCAATTCGTTTACGCGATTATGCAGCGTGGTGATGTTTTGTTTTACGGCATCGCTGCGGATTTGCGCCAGCAGCGCATCGGGCAGGGCAACGGTTAGCTCGTTGTTATTCACGTTGATTTGCGCGCCATCCAGCATTTTGCGCAGTTCGGACAGGGCTTTTTGCATATCGGCTTCGTCTTGAAACGGCACAATAATGCTGTTGTCTTGCTTGCGGATGTTGCCCACGCGAATATCTTGTTGGCGCATGGTGCGGCGGATGTCGCCTGCGTAGCGGTCTAGCGTTTTATCCAGCGCGGCTTTCATGTCCACTTGCATGGTGAAATGCACACCACCGCGCAAATCCAAGCCGAGAAACATGGGCTTGGCGCCAATTTTTTCCAGCCATTCGGGGCTGTTGGCGATTTGGTTTTGCGCCACGATGTAGCCTTCGCCCAGCGCGGCATCAATGGCATCGCGGGCGGAGATTTTGGTGGTGTCGGACACGCGCACTTTCAGGCTGCCGCCTGCGATGAACATCCCGCCGTGCTGGATATTGGCTTTTTGCAGCGCATCGGCAACGGTTTTTTCGGTGTTGCTGTCAATGGTGATGGATTGTCGGTTGGTGGAAATTTGAATAGCCGGGGTTACGCCGTATAGATTGGGCAGCGTGTAAATCACGGCAAGCACAATCGTGAACGCAATCAGCAGGTATTTCCAAAGCGGATAACGATTCATGTTTTTTCCTTGGGTTTTCAGGCTGCCTGTGGGGTTTGGCTTTTCAACCTTGCGCGTTGCGCTGTGGTATACCCCTTTATACCCAAATCAAAGATTTGGACAAAGGGGCAAGGCTGCCGTGAAAGGATGGTCAAACGTGGAAAACAGCAAGGGACGTGCCATTGCTGCTTGTTGATGGGTATTGGGGCGAATACGGATTTGGCTATTGGAGGCAGCCTGAAAACTATTCGGTGGGTGTCGTAGTATTTGCGGCTTCGGGCGTGGCGGCGTTGGCATCCACTTTGGCGGCGATGGCGTTTCTATCCACTTCAATGTTTACGCCGCGCGCCAGCTCAATGGTGAAAATTTGTTCGCCCGCTTTTATCACGCGCCCGTAAAAGCCTGCGGCAAGCAGCACGCGGTCGCCCTTTTTTAGCTCGCTAATCATGGTTTGGCGGGCTTTTTCGCGTTTTTGGTTGGGGCGAATCATCATAAAGTAAATAATGGCAATCAGCGGCACCCACATCAACAGGGCAGACCAAGGGCTTTGGTTGGCGGCAACTGCGCCATCGGCGGCGTATGCGAAATCGATCATTTGCGTTCCTTTGCGGATGGATTAAAAAACGTGCGATTTTAGCAGAGTAATGGCTGGGGCGGGGAGCTAATAGGCAGCCTGAAACGGGGAATACGTTTTCAGGCTGCCTTTGGGGTGTGGATTACCGCGCGTCCTTTACACAATCAATTTGGAAATGGCTTTGAATTGCGGATGCTGCGCGTCTTTGAGCAGCATAAACAGCAGGCTTTCAATATTGCTCACGATGCCGCCCGCCGCTTGGATTTGCTGCAAGCCGTTGGCTTTGTTGGCGGCGGTGCGCGAGGTAACGCATTCTTGCGGGATAAACACGTTGTAGCCTTGCTGGCGCAAATCCAACACGGTTTGCAGCACGCAGATATGCGTTTCGCAGCCGATAAGCACGATGTTTTCAGGCTGCCTTAATTGCAGCGCGGCGGCGACTTCGGTGGTGTAGGCGGAGAACTGGGTTTTGCTGAATTTGGGCGCATCGGGCGTGAGCAGGGCGATGTCGGGCACAGTTGCGCCTAGCCCTTTGGGGTATTGCTCGGTAATCAGATGCGGCACGCCCAGCAGGTTTGTGCCAGTGATGAATTGGCGGCAGGTGGCAAGGAAGGCGGTGTGCTCGTGCAGGGCGGGCAGCAGCCGCTCTTGGATGTCCACGATGATTAAACGGGTATTTTCGGGTGTCATCATTTTTTTGCTCCTAAGTTGGCGATGCATTGCGCATCGCGTTTGCTGAATGCGTCTGCGCCGCCCAGCAGCGCGAGTTGCTGCTCGGGGCTGATTTTGGCGAACGATTGGATTTGCTGGGCGGAGAGTTTTTGCAGCGGCTCATCCCACATACACACGCAATATTGGGCAACGAGCGTGCCATCGGGGTCTTTCAGGCTGCGTTTGGCAAGGTCTTGCTGCCATTTGGGCGCGTGCGGCACGTTTCGGATACAGCTTTCTACGATGGCGGCTTTGGCTTTGGGCTTGCTCATGCCGCATTGGCTGAGGAAAAAGAAGCCTGCGAACAAGAGGGCAATCACGCGCAGCCAAATCACGACGGTTTTGCGTTTTTTTTGCGCGTGGGCGGTGGCGGCATCTGGCGTTTTCAGGCTGCTGTTGTGGTGTTCGTTTGGCGTTTCAGGCTGCTGTGGGGGCGATGTAGTCATAATGTTGATGGTAGGGGGAAGGTGGATGGGGTAGGGCAGCCTGAAAACAGGTATGGGCGTTTCAGGCTGCCTTTGTTGTAAACATGGATTAGCCGCGTTTGAAAAGCTGCGGGGCGCGTTTGCCCAAGTAATACAAAAAGCCGATGTTGCCCAAGGCGACGGCCAAATACAGCAGCAAAATGCTGTTGAACAAGGTGAGCAGCACGATGCTCATCAGCGCGGCGGCAACCATAAACACGGCGTTCATGATGTTGTTGGCGGCGATGGCGTTGGCGCGAAACTCGTCGGACGAGGCGGTTTGCAGCCATGTGTACAGCGGCACGGAGAAAAAGCCGCCGAAAAAGCCGATGCCTATCATCAGCAGGATAACGGGGTACGCCATGCCTTGCGATAAGAACACGCTTGCGCCTTGCAATTCGTGCACGCTGCCTGAAAACGGCGTGCCGTATAACACGAACACCAACGCGCTGCCGCAAACGGTCAGCCCGGTTGCGCCGAGGGTTACCAGCCAGAGTTTCAAATCGCCTTTGCTGAGCTTGGCGCAGGTAATCGAGCCTGATGCGATGCCGATGGAAAACAGCGTGAGCATCAGGTTGAACACCGCTGTGTTGCCGTGCAAATGGATGCGGACAAAGGTGGGCAGCTGGGTGGTATAAACCGCGCCGATAAACCAAAACCACGAAATGCCCATGATGGCGGTAAACAATTCAGGCTGCTTATAGGTTTGCGCGATGAGCGATTGGGTGCCGCGGGCGATGTTCCAATCTACTTTTAATTCAGGCTCTTTGGGCGCAACCGGTGGCATGGCGGCGCTTGCGCCCAAGCCCAAAACGGCGATGAGCACCACCCAGCCCGCCAAAATCAGCGGGCTTTCGCCAGCCACCACCGTGCCGATAATCTGCCCGAGCAAAATGGCGATAAACGTGCCCGATTCGATTAAACCGTTGCCCATGATGAGTTCTTTTTCGGCGAGGTATTCGGGCAGGATGGCGTATTTGACCGGACCGAACAGCATGGATTGCGTGCCCATGACAAACAGGCACAGCAGCAGCAGGGGCGCGGATTGGATGTAAAAACCGAAGCCTGCCACCGCCATCACCGCCACTTCCAACACTTTGGTGGCTTGGGCGAGGCGGGCTTTGTTGTAGCGCGTGGCAAGCTGCCCCGAAAACGATGAAAACAGGAAATAGGGCAGGATGAACAGCAGCGCGCCCACATTGAGCATTTGTTCAGACGGGATGGTGTCGTTTTTGCCCAAGCCGTAAAAGCTAATCAGCACGAACAGCGTGGTTTTGAACGAGTTGTCGTTTAACGCGCCTAAAAATTGCGTGCCAAATAGCGGGGCGAAACGGCGGCTGGTGGCGAAGGCGAAATCGTTTTTCATGGCGTGTCTTTCGGAGGGGTTTTGTCGTAGGTGTCGTCGTCATCCATCAAGATGCGGTGGGCGGGG
>CAUVGV010000203.1:0-3946 GCA_963551505.1 uncultured Kingella sp. | reverse complement strand
ATAACACTTTATAAACAAATATTTATATCGTTTTTTCGCAAATCAGTGGGAATAGTGGGAATTGAGTGGGAATTTTTTTAAGCCTAAAATCAAATATTTAAGCCAAAATTCCCACATTCCCACTAAAAATCGCGTTTTTGCGTTATATATAGCGCAGTGAAATTTTTGCCCCTCTATTTTTCAAAAACGCCAAACAGGGAAAATTAGCATAAACTGCTAAACGGCATTCATTGCTTAAAATTTAAGCACATCAGCTTTTCAGGCATGGGCAGCAAAATTTTGACTTGTGCAAAATGGGGGTATTTTTGGGGGTATGAATTTTTTTGACTTGTTTTTTATTATTTAAAAACATCACATTGTGAAGTGAGTGTGAGTCCCTCCATCATCAAGACATACAATAAATTGCAATCAATTTAGTGCAAATATGTTTTTACGATAAGGAGTGTTCCGATTGGAACACTCCTTTTTTCATGCAGCCACGTGCTTTTCTTGGTTTCGTTCTAACCACATCATCACCTCTTCGCGCTTCCATCAAAATTTATGCTTGGATATGACTATGCGGTTGGGGAACGCAAATGGTGAAAAGCTCGGTTAGCTGGGTGATGCCTTCTGAAATTAAAGAAACTTCATCTGGAGTATCGGATTGCATCGCACGTTCCGTTTATGGATGGTTGGTTGAATAAAAGCTGCCTGAAAACGAGCGCAGCGAGTTTCAGCGAAGCTAAAACAGCATCTTAAAATACGTTTTCAGGCTGCCTTTGTTTACAGCAAATGCAACACGCGCACGCTAAATGTATCGCGCATGGTTAGGCTGTCTATCGCCACTTCGTTAATCTGCACGCGGTCGTGGTCAAACAAATAGGCATACATTTTTTTGCGGCGGCGGTCGTAGGCAAAGCCTTCGTATGTTTCGGCATCGTTTTCGTCTTCCACAAAATCGGTAATCAGCACATCGCTGCTATCGGCGTTAAGACATTCGCACAGGATTTTGAACGATTGGGGAAAACAAACGGGAAAATGCTCGGTTAGCTCGGCGATGTCTTCTAGGAAGATTTCGTCTGGAATATCGTTGAGTTCAACAGGTTGCATGGCGCGTTCCTGTTTATGGATATCGGTTTGGATAAAGGCAGCCTGAAAACGGGTTTGCGGGGCTATGACGCTGCTGTCTCATCGCGCTCAATTTGATTGAATGGCAGCGGTAATCGTTGCTATACGGATTTGGCGTGTTGAGGCAGCCTGAAATTGATTTTCAGGCTGCCTATTGCTATTTAACTTGGCTGCTACGGCTTTTTACTACGGTTTTCTGCTACAAACGGCAATAAACCCCATGCTCCGCGCGGGGTCGTTAAACGTGCGGAACATTCGTTTAAACGTTTCGCGGTTTTCCGCTTTTAAGGCGTTGCAGATAATTTTAAACGTGCGCAGCCAGCCTTCATCGTGAATCAAGCCCAAAGGCGAGAGCAGCGTCATGCCGCCGCGCAGCGTTTTCAAATCGGCAAAGCCGCCTTGTTGGAACAAATCTTGCCAGCCGCTTTCGGTGAGCGGGGTAACTTTCACTTTAATCGTGTCGCGCAGGCGTTCCACAATCGCTTCGCTATCGGTGTCGCTCACCACCACATCGTGCGTTAGCAGCACGCCGTTGGGCTTTAACACGCGGAAATATTCGGCAATCGCGGCTTGTTTGTTGGCAATGGGCAGCATGGTGAGCATAGCTTCGTTGATGACCACGTCAAAGCTGTTGTCGGGGAACGGCAGCGCGGTGGCGTTGGCGTGTTGCACATGGATAAGCTGCGACAAGCCCGCTGCGGCGATGTTGCGTTCGGCTTTTTCCAGCGCGTGGTTATCCAAATCCACGCCTTCAATATGGCAGCCGAAGCGTTGCGCCAAGCCGATGGCGGTGGTCGCCATATTGCACGCGACTTCAAGCACTTGCGTTTGCGCGGTGAACTGCGCTTGCGCTATCAGCCAATCGGTGGCGCGTCGCCCTCCGGGGCGCAGGCGGGTTTTGCCGAGCTGGGCGAGAAAGTGATGACCAGTTTGACTTTTTTTGTCGCTATCAGACATGATGCGCTCCTATGTTGTGTGGTTGGGGAAACAAGCATAAGGCAGCCTGAAACGTTATTATTGTTCTGTGCAAAGTGGTTTGTGGCTTGGCTGAATGGCGTTTCAGGCAGCCTAAAATATTAAATATTAATCTGAAAAACCTAAGTGCAATACATAAATACCTGTTTTACCAAGCAAAAACAAATCTTCCCAATAGCATTCATACCAGTAGCTACCATGAGGATTTTCCACCCAATCTTTTGGTAAAGCGGCAGCCTGAATATCATCTAACCGCATAATCCGATTGGTTAAATATTCCGTATGTTTTTCAATATGTTGATGAGCAACCACAGGTTCATCACGTTTTACACATTGCGGAAAAATATCATGTTCAAAACAAAACATCTTTTTCAAAATATTTTGAATAGATTGAAATACATCTGATTGATTTTGATACGATTCAATTTGAGAACAAACCATATTAATCTCTAAAATATCACGATAATAATGAATCAAACTTTCCAGCTCAATCGTTTCAATCTCAATTTTTTCAATATAAAAATCAGTGCAAACATCAGATTCAGGTTTACAAAAATCCGCCAGCGCAGCTAAATAACCATTAATTTTATCTAAATTATCAGCCATATCATGATTGACATTAGGTGCACACAAAATTTCCATTTTTATTCCTTTAAAATAATTTTCAGGCAGCCTGAAAATCAATCCGTGCCGCGTGCGCGGTTTTCGTGGAACTGCGCCTGCCAATCGGCAAACCGCCCCGCATCAATCGCATCGCGCATTTCTTGCATAATCACTTGATAAAAATGCAGATTGTGAATGGTGTTGAGCTGCGCGCCCAAAATCTCGCCCACTTTGTGCAGATGATACAAATAAGCGCGGCTAAAATGCGTGCAGGCGTAGCAAGTGCAGCTTTCGTCTAGCGGGCGTTTGTCGTGGCGGTGTTTGGCGTTTTTGATTTTGATGTCGCCAAAGCGGGTAAACAGCCAGCCATTGCGGGCGTTGCGCGTAGGCATCACGCAGTCAAACATATCCACGCCATGCGCCACGCCGTAAACCAAATCTTCGGGCGTGCCCACGCCCATTAAATAGTGTGGCTTGTTTTCAGGCAGCATCGGCGCAAGCGCGCGCAGCATGCGATACATTTCGGGCTTGGGCTCGCCCACGCTCAAACCGCCGATGGCAATGCCTTTGAAGCCGATGTCTTCCAAGCCGCGCAGCGATTCTTCGCGCAAATCTTCATACATCGCGCCTTGAATAATGCCAAACAGCGCGTTGGGGTTGCCCAAATCTTCAAACGCTTTTTTGCTGCGTTCCGCCCAGCGCAGGCTCATTTGCAGCGATTTTTGCGCTTCGGCGTGGCTGGCGTTACCTTCGGTGCATTCGTCTAATTGCATCACGATGTCGGAATTGAGCACGGTTTGGATTTTCATGGAGATTTCGGGCGATAGGAATAATTTGTCGCCGTTAATCGGGCTTTTGAAGGTGCAACCTTCTTCGGTGAGCTTGCGCATATCGGATAGCGAAAACACTTGAAAGCCGCCAGAATCGGTCAAAATGGGCTTGTTCCAGCCGATAAAGTCGTGCAGCCCGCCAAATTGTTCAATCACTTCCAAGCCGGGGCGCAGCCATAAGTGGTAAGTGTTGCCCAATATGATTTGCGCGTTGATGTCGTGCAGATTTTGCGGGGTCATGGCTTTGACCGAGCCGTATGTGCCCACGGGCATAAACACGGGGGTTTCTATTTTGCCGTGGTTGAGTTCTACCGTGGCGCGGCGGGCGTAGCCGTCTTTTTGGTGTAGGGTAAAGTTGAGCATGAGGGTCTCTATTAAGTTGGAAAAGGTTTGATGATAACTCATCTAGCCTTTCTTTAAATTTTCCAAAT
>CAUVGV010000202.1:0-3977 GCA_963551505.1 uncultured Kingella sp. | reverse complement strand
ATCCCGACCGCTTCCCCCTACTCAAAATCACCCACCTACTAGACTGGCAAGCCATTGAAGTCAAGTTACAAAAAAAATCGCCCCCACTCAGACAACAACGGCAGACCCGCCTATGCCCTACTGCCCATGTTCCGCGCCACATTACTCGGACAATGGCACAGCCTATCCGACTCCGAACGAGAACACAGTTTCAGTTACCCCCGTCCGTATGACAATCCGCCCCCAAATCTTATCCACAAAACCTGTGTATAAATCCCCCGCTCATCGCAGGCGAAAAGCAAAAAACCTTGTGAAATCATGGCTTCTGTTAAGATTGCTGAAAAAATAAGCAAAACAACAAAAATCAATAATAATCAAAAAGTTAAAATAAAAAATTAACTGTCAAGTTGTGGGCAAAAATATTTTTCTTTACAAAAAACACGCAATAATATTTCCCCAAAGCGCAAAAAAACGAGCCACAAAGCTCGCTTATTGCCCAACCCATTTAGCTCATCAGGCAGCCTGAAAATCCAACAGCCCCACAAACTCATCAAAATGCCCGCGCACATGGTTATACACCTTCGGAAAAATCTCCTCGCATTCCATAAAATACCACTCATCCACCACCGCAAACTGCGGAAAAGCCTCGCGCACCGTTGCCACATCGCCATGCTGCCCAATCGCCGCCCCCAGTTCACGATACAAGCCCCGCGCCTGCAACACCATATCAGGCAACATCGGCACGCCCCATGCCGCAAGCTGTTCTGCCAACTGCCCGCACAACAATTCCTCGCCATAGCCCAGCGCGATTAACGTTGCAAAACCCTCGTCCTCCGCAATCTTGTCCAAACGCAAATACGCCAACAACGCATTTTGCGCGTCCGACAAACGCGGCGAAGTGGTCGCAGTGTGTTGTTCTAATTGCTCCAAACAATGCGTAAATAAGCGATTAACCCGCGCCGCTGCAATTTTGTGTTCCATAGCCAATCCTATTAAAAAACAATGATTTTACTTTTTAGGCAGCCTGAAAACAATATGGAGCAGCAACGGCTCATCGCCCAATAGTTGTAGAAACCAACCGCGTTGTTTACACAACAGGTTGAGAAAAATAAGCCTGCAACACCTCAAAGGGTGTATCCGATTAGGCAGCCTGAAAATGCTTATCCTCATAATTTTGCTAATAATTTTGCCAACGGTTTGGGCATACCGTATTGCGCGAATGCTTGGGGGCTTACCCATTCGCCTGTTGCGGTTTTAACTTCGTTGAAGCCTTCGGTTTTCAGGCTGCCTACATCGGCAGCGATGCGATAGGGGATGATTTCTAGTTGGCGGTGGGTGAGGCGGTGGTGGATGATGGGCTGCTCGGTGGCGTGCTGGAAGGGGAGGCAATGTTGCGCGGCGAAGTGTTGCAGTTCGGCTAGGCTGTTGAATGTGGGCGCGCACCATAGCCCTGCCCAAATGCCGTGCTGCGGGCGCTTGTGTAGCCAGATGGCGTGATTTTGCTCAATAATCAGCCAGTAAAGCGTTTGCTGTTGCACGGCGATGGGGGATTTTTTGCGCGGTAACTCGGCGGTGCGATTTTGGGCGTGCGCTTGGCAAAGGCTTTGCATAGGGCATTCGGTGCAACGGGGTTTGCTGCGCGTGCAAAGTGTTGCGCCCAAATCCATTAGCCCTTGGGTGTAGGCAGGCATATCGTTGGGGCGTTCGGGCAATAGACTTTCGGCGAGCGCCCATAGTTGCCGTTCAAAGGCTTGGTTGGCAGGGTCGCCGTCTTGGGCGAATACGCGGCAGAGCACGCGCTTCACGTTGCCGTCTAATATGGCTTCGCGCTGGTGGTAGGCAAAGGCGGCGATGGCAGCGGCGGTGCTGCGCCCTACGCCTTTTAGGGTTTCTAGCTCGGCGCGGGTTGATGGGAATGCGCCGCCGTGTTGTTGCACGATTTGCTGGGCGGCGGCGTGTAGATTGCGGGCGCGGCTGTAATAGCCCAGCCCTGCCCACAGGCTTAACACTTGGTCTTGGCTGGCGGCGGCAAGGGCTTGCACGGTGGAAAAAGCGGCAAGAAAGCGCGGGTAGTAATCCAACACGGTGGCAACTTGGGTTTGTTGCAGCATGATTTCAGAGAGCCAAACGCGGTAGGGGTCGCGCGTTTGCCACGGCAGGTTGTTGCGCCCGTGTTGGCGTTGCCATTGGATAAGGCGGGTGGAGAATAAGGGCATGGGTGTTTGTAGCTGGGCAGAACTGCGTTTCAGGCTGCCTTAGAGGTTGATTAAAGTATGGATGCGGTTGCGGCTGTATCAAATTTTCAGGCTGCCTATTCAACCTTGAAAGGCAGCCTGAAAACGGTAAATGCGCGGATTATCCCGCTCTACTCCGCTTCGCTTATCCAAGCCTGTTGCACGGCTTCTAGGATTTTTTCGCCGCAGCGGTTGGGGTCGTCATCAAAATCGGGCAGGGCGAGAATTAAATCGCGCAGTTGGGTGAAGCGCACGGTGGCGGGGTTGATGCTGTCGCCGTGGGCGTCGTAAAGCTCTTCGGCAATGCGTTGGATGTCTGTCCATTTCATGATGTGTGTCCTTGTAAACAAATGTTAATCTAGCAGGGAGTGGCAAATTATAAGCATTGAAAGGCAGCCTGAAAAGGCGCAAAATAGCGGCTTCTGTTTTTGTAAAAGAATGCAAATATGAGTAACGCTAAACAACTTCATCCGCAAACGCTGGCGATTCGCGGCAGCAAAGAGCAAACCCAGTTCAAAGAGCATCATCAAGCCCTGTTTTTAACCAGCAGTTTTATGTTTGACAGCGCGGAGCAATGCGCCGATGTGTTTGCCAAACGCCAAGCGGGCTACACTTATTCGCGCACCAACAACCCCACGGTCGCCGCGTTTCAGCAGCGCGTAGCGATTATGGAAGGCGCGGAAGCGGGCATCGCCACGGCAACGGGCATGAGCGCCATTCAGGCTGCCTTGCTCACTTTTCTCAGCGCGGGCGACCATTTAATCAGCAGCCGCAGCCTGTTTGGCACAACAGCGGGGCTGATTGCCATGCTGTCGCGCTTTGGCATTGAAGTTACGCTGGTTTCGCAAACTGATGCCAACGAATGGCGCAAGGCAATCCGTCCGAACACCAAAATGTTTTTCTTGGAAACACCGTCTAACCCTTTGGGCGAAGTGGCGGACATTGAAGCCTTGGCGCAAATGGCGCATGAAATCAACGCGTTGCTGGTGGTGGATAATTGTTTCTGCTCGCCTGCGGTGCAACAGCCGCTGCGTTTGGGCGCGGATTTGAGCGTGCAATCGGGCACCAAATCGATTGACGGGCAAGGGCGCGTGCTGGGCGGCGTGGTGTGCGGCAAGCAAGATTTGATTACGCAAGTGGGCATGTATGTGAACACGATGGGGCTGAGCCTGTCGCCGTTTAACGCTTGGATGCTGCTAAGCGGCATGGAAACGCTGATACTGCGCACCGAAGCGGCGGCGGCTTCCGCGCTGAAAATCGCGCAATGGCTGCAACAGCAACCGCAGGTGGGCAAAGTGTATTACTCAGGGCTGCCTGAAAACCCACAAGCGGCGTTGGTGAAAAAACAGCAAAGCACGGGCGGCACGGTGTTGGCGTTTGAAGTGAAAGGCGACACGGCAGCGGCTTGGAAAGTGATTGATAACGTGAACATTTTTTCCAAAACGGCAAACTTTGGCGACGTGCGCTCCACCATCGCGCATCCGTGGACAACCACGCACGGCAGAATGCCGCCCGAGGACAAGCTGGCAGCGGGGATAACCGAAGGCTTGCTGCGCTTGTCTATCGGTTTGGAATACGCGGATGATTTGATTGATGATTTGCAACAGGCGTTGGCGGCATAGCGATGCTGAGGCAGCCTGAAACGCATTGCAAACACGTTTTCAGGCTGCCTCATAATAGTGCGTATGCACCAAAGCGTAAAAACATTCGGTGGTGTCCTAAAAAGTATGCTGCTTGTCTTTTTAGTAATTCAAATTAGCCAAA
>CAUVGV010000201.1:0-4080 GCA_963551505.1 uncultured Kingella sp. | reverse complement strand
AAACAAAAAGCCGCCGCCTACCAAGCCCAGTTTGCCGCATCCGCCCAAAGGCAGCCTGAAAACGAACAAAGTGAGCTTCGGCGCAACAGTCAAAACAAGCAAAACACATTTGCGCAAAACCCAAACGAACAAAACAAGAACAACAAGCAAAGCGCATTTACCACCACCCCAAACACCCAAAACAAACCCACAACGCCCAGCCTAAACCCCGCCGACCTCATCGCCCAAGCCATGCAACGCGCCCAAAAGCAAAGCAACGAACGCATCGTCCCCAGCAACCACAGCGATTTTCGCCAAAACCAAATCCGCGAAGCCCAACAACGCGCCACCTACCGCCGCTACCAACGCGATGCCCAATACGGCACGCCCGAAGAAAAAGAAATTGCGATTGAATGGCTGCGACAATATAAATTGGAACAAGAAGCCCGCGAAGCGGCGAAGCAGTAATGGGCAGGCTAAAAGGTGGAGCGAAGTTGCGAAGCTAAAACCAAACACCACCAATGCTTTCCATAAAATGTAATCCTATTTTCAGGCTGCCTTTGACTACCTGATGCAGCCTGAAAACCAAATGGCAAAACGCCATCAACGTTTACTACAAAGCGCAAAGCTACTTTCAGGCTGTCTTTAACAAACGCCTACCACAAAGCACCTTCCCTGCTGGCGCAGCCGAGTGGAACACGATTTTTCGGGGAAAAAGAACAAAACTGTTTGAGCAGCGAAGCTGCGAGTTTTTTGTCCGCCCGAAAAATCGTGTGGAACGAGGGAAGTTTGGCGCAGCCAAACCTGCAACCGCAGTCGCCTTTCTTTTGCTTACTTTTCTTTGGCGAAGCAAAGAAAAGTAAGTGCCCCGCTGGCATGAAGCGCATGTTTAAAGCTAATCGGATGCTTACCACAAAGCACAAACCCGTTTTCAGGCTGCCACAATCGCCTGATGCAGCCTGCGTAGCGAAGCCAAAACCCAATCACAAATCCCCCCAACACCCCCACTTAGGAATCCCACCCATGTCCAAACCCAAAAGCGGTCTCGGCAGAGGCTTAGACTCCCTCATCTCCCTAGCCAATAACCTCCCCCCCGCCGAGCAAGACAACCAGCTCACCCACATCCCCATCGCCCAAATCCGCCCCAGCCGCTACCAAGCCCGCACCCAATTCGACGACGACAGCCTGCAAGAACTTGCCGACAGCATCAAAGCCCAAGGCATCATCCAGCCCATTACCGTGCGCGAATACGGGCTAGACAACTACGAACTCATCGCAGGCGAACGCCGCCTACGCGCCGCCCAGCTCGCAGGGCTAACCGAAGTGCCCGTCGTGATCAAACACATCAACGACAAAACCGCCATGGCGATGGGCTTAATTGAAAACATCCAGCGCGAAAACCTGAATCCCATAGAAGAAGCCCAAGGCTTACGCCGCCTAATCGACGAATTTGAGCTCACCCACGAAGCCATCGCCCAAGCCATCGGGCGCAGCCGCAGCACCATCACCAACAGCCTGCGCCTGCTCAAACTGCCCACACCCATCCAAGACATGATGGCGCAACACCACCTAGAAATGGGACACGCCCGCGCCATCATCAATCTGCCCGTGCAGCAGCAGCTAGAACTGGCGCACAAAGCCGTAAAACACGCATGGTCGGTGCGCGAAATGGAACGCCGCAGCCAAGAAATCCTAAAAGACAAACCCGCCCCCGCCCAGCCCCACCCCGACATCCAACACATCGCCGAACAGCTCACCGAAAAACTCGGCGTGCTGGTAGAAATCAAAACCCGCAATCAAAAATCAGGGCAAATCATCCTGAAATTCAACAGCCCCGAGCAATTTGAACAACTCTTGGAACAGCTATAACCCCTTCATCTAACCCTAAGGAGCAAACATGAAAATTCTCGTAACAGGCGGCGCAGGCTTTATCGGCTCAGCCGTGGTGCGCCATATCATCAACAACACCCAAGACAGCGTGATCAACCTAGACAAGCTCACCTACGCAGGCAATCTAGACAGCATCGCCAGCGTTGCCGACAACGAGCGCTATGCCTTCGTGCAAGCCGATATTTGCGACCGCGCCGCGCTGGATAAAATCTTCGCCGAGCATCAGCCCGATGCCATCATGCACCTTGCCGCCGAAAGCCATGTGGACCGCAGCATTGACAGCGCAGGCGAATTCATCCACACCAATATCGTCGGCACCTTCACCCTGCTAGAAGCCGCCCGCGCCTATTACCAAACGCTGCCTGAAAACCGCCGCGCCGCCTTCCGCTTCCACCACATCTCCACCGATGAAGTCTATGGCGATTTGCACGGCACAGACGACTTGTTCACCGAAACCACACCCTATGCGCCATCCAGCCCCTATTCCGCCAGCAAAGCCAGCAGCGACCACCTTGTCCGTGCATGGCGCCGCACCTACGGCTTGCCCACCATCGTAACCAACTGTTCCAATAACTACGGCTGCTACCACTTCCCCGAAAAACTCATCCCCCACATGATACTCAACGCCCTGGACGGCAAACCCCTGCCCGTGTATGGCGATGGCAAGCAAATCCGCGACTGGCTGTATGTGGAAGACCACGCCCGCGCGCTGTATTTGGTGGTAACGCAAGGCAAAATCGGCGAAACCTACAACATCGGCGGTTTCAACGAAAAACAAAACATTGAAGTCGTGCGCACCATTTGCGAACTTTTGGAAGAACTCGCCCCCAACAAACCGCAAGGCGTTGCCCACTATGCCGACCTAATCACCCACGTTACCGACCGCGCAGGACACGACGTGCGCTACGCTATTGACGCCAGCAAAATCCAGCGCGAGCTCGGCTGGACACCGCAAGAAACCTTTGAAAGCGGCATCCGCAAAACCGTGCAATGGTATTTGGACAACCAAGCATGGTGGCAGCGCGTGTTAGACGGCAGCTACAAGCTGGAACGCTTGGGCAACGCCGAATAAGCCCGTTTCGCGTTTCAGGCTGCCTTTTGTTGATTGTGATAAGGCAGCCTGAAAACGATTGGCGCACCCAATGGAGCGACGACGGCTCGTCGCCAAAAAAACTACGCATCGCCCCACCGCCATCATTTACCCTTTTCAGGCTGCCTCAACATTCCACACAATCGCCTTCAACGCTTGTTTACATTGCCAACCGCCAGAGGCAGCCCGAAAACCCATTTACACATCCCAACCCTTTCCCTCGCAACGAGTCCCCCATGACCACCCCACCTCAAACGCCCCCCCACCGCAGCATCAAATCCTACGTCCTCCGCCAAGGGCACATGACCCCCGCCCAACAAAAAGCCATCGACGACAACTGGGCAAGCATCGGCATCGATTTTCAGGCTGCCCCGCTGGATTTAACCACCATCTTCCAACGCCCCAACCCCAAAGTGCTAGAAATTGGCTTTGGCATGGGCGTTGCCACCGCCCAAATTGCCCAAAGGCTGCCTGAAACCGACTTTCTCGCCATTGATGTGCACGGGCCAGGCGTAGGCAATCTCTGCAAACTGATTGCCGAGCAAAGCATCGCCAACATCCGCGTGATGCGCCACGACGCGGTGGAAGTGGTGGAAAACATGCTGGCAGACAACAGCCTAGACGGCATCCACATCTTCTTCCCCGACCCGTGGCACAAAAAACGCCACAACAAGCGCCGCCTGATTCAAGCCCCCTTTGTCGCCAAACTGCTGCCCAAGCTCAAAAGCGGCGGCTACATCCATCTGGCGACCGACTGGGAAGAATACGCGCAGCAAATGCTGGAAGTGCTGCAAAGCTTCCCCGACGCGCTCGCCAACACTGCCGTCGACTTCGCCCCCACGCCCGCCTATCGCCCCGAAACCAAATTTGAAGCGCGCGGCAAACGCTTAGGGCATGGCGTGTGGGATTTGGTGTTCCGCAAAAAATAACGCGCAACGATAAGGCAGCCTGAAAAAGGATTTTTCCCTTTTCCGGCTGCCTTTGTATAGATTACCCCTATTCCGCGCCCTACCCCGCAGCAAATAACGCAGCAACCGATCGCCGCGCAAATATAGTCGCTCCAAATAATCCATATAAAGCGTTGGCGCGGCGTGCTGTACTAATTTTAATAACATAGAAAC
>CAUVGV010000200.1:0-4123 GCA_963551505.1 uncultured Kingella sp. | reverse complement strand
CTGAAATGGGGAATGGTATTTTCAGGCTGCCTTGGGCGCGAATGGTTGATGCCTGCGTGGGGTGCAGGGGCTTGCCCCTGCTCGTGGTAGGCGGCGAAACGCCTGCACGGGCGATGTTGAATGATGGTGGGTTATGTGGCGAAGTGTGGAGTTCTTGTTGGGCGGATGGGGGGGTGGGGCGGCGGGCTGTTGTTCTATTGGTGTTTCAGGCTGCCTTGCAACCTGCGTGCGCCGCGCAACTGCACATCCTGTGCGGCAACGTGAATGGTACGGCAGCGTTGCCAAGTTGAAATCATTTAAGCGTTTTCAGGCTGCCTTGATTGCCTATTCAGGCAGCCTGAAATGTTTATGGCTTGCGGCTACCGCTTGCGCTGCAACACCCATTTGATGTCGTCGCCCAACGTTTCCACGCTCACGGTTTGCCATTGCGGCGGCTGGCTGAGCGTTTTTTCGTTTTCAGGCAGCCTGAAAATGCCGCGTGCGCTGTCGCCGAGAATTTTGGGGGCTTGGTAGTACACGATTTCGTCCACTAAATCGGCTTGGATAAAGGCGGTGGCTAGGGTGCTGCCTGCTTCTATCATCAATTCGCCGATTTGATGTTGCTGGGCGAGGTGGGCGAGCAGGCGGGATAAGTCGTTTTCAGGCTGCCTATCTATTTGCACGTTGGGGCAATCGGCAAAGGGATTGGCGGGGCTGACGGCTTGGGTGCAAATTAGGGTATTGCCGCCGTCTTGGATGATTTGGCTGCGGGCGGGGGTGCGCAGTTGGCGGTCTAGCACGATGCGCAGCGGTTGGCGGATGGTGGGGATGCGGACGTTGAGCTGGGGGTTGTCGGCGAGGATGGTGCCGATGCCTGTGAGCACGGCGCAGCTTTCGGCGCGTTGGATTTGCACGTCGGCGCGGGCGGCTTCGCCTGTTATCCATTGGCTTGCGCCGTTGGCAAGGGCGGTTTTGCCGTCTAGGCTGGCGGCGATTTTGAGTTTAACAAATGGGCGTTGCCGTTCTAGGCGCGATAGGAAGCCGCGATTGAGCGCGCGGGCTTCGATTTCGCACAACCCACTGGCAACTTGAATGCCTGCTTGGCGCAGAATTTCCAGCCCTTTGCCTGCAACGAGCGGATTGGGGTCTTGCATAGCAGCCACCACGCAGGCAACGCCTGCGCGGACGAGTGCTTCGGCGCAGGGGGGCGTGCGTCCGTGGTGGGCGCAGGGTTCTAGGGTTACATAGGCGGTTGCGCCGCGTGCCAACGTGCCTGCTTGGGCTAGGGCGTGGACTTCGGCGTGCGGTGCGCCTGCTTGCACGTGGTAGCCTTGCCCGACGATTTGGCTGCCGTGCGCGATGACGCAGCCTACGCGCGGGTTGGGACTGGTGGAGAAGCGTCCTTGCCATGCGAGGGCGAGGGCGAGTTGCATGTGGGTAGTGTCTTGGGGGGTGAAGGGGGGCATGGTGGAAATAAATTTCAGTAAAATCAAAAATTCGCAGAGTGCGGGCAATTATTGTTTTTGTGGAAAATAATTTATTATAACAAATCTCAATTTCAACCCATTCTTGGAAAAATTATGCCTATTAAACACATCATCCTTTAAACCCTCATTTTTTAAAAACTAAAAAAACACGCACACGTTTCCGCCAGAAGAGAGGTCATAAATGATTACATATAACGATATTGAAGCAATGGATAATTTTGAAATGAATTTGAAATTTGCTCTGCCTGACGATATTGCAGGCATAGATAAGACTAAAATTATTGAATTTAATAGAATTAGATATTCCAAAGAAATAAAGAATGATTTTAATGATATTGAGTATTCTTATAGTAATGTAGATTTCACATTATCATATTATTATCTTTCTTGCTCAATTCATAATTTAATTAGCAAAAATGATTTTTTCATTTTAATAAAAAACATGATTGTTGAATACGAAAGCATTTCTTTCGTTTCATTGCTTTCAGATGAATCAAAATATTTCTCTATCAAAGCGTGCAATGAAATATTTGATTATTTGTATCGCCTGTTTCCGCTTTGTAAAAGCGATAATGCCTATTCCAATTTAAGGGCGTATTTTAGATGGGTGTTTGAGGATGGATTCAAATGGAATGATGCCGTATTCAGAATAAATATGTTGAACGAAAAGAATAAATCTCTGTTTTTATCATTGTGTTTGGATGAATAAGCTCATGCTGATTTAGCGCAAGCGTAGGCTAAGTTAAAATCCTATCAGCAAACATAAAATAGGCAGCCTGAAAACCCTAAATCCTGTTTTCAGGCTGCCTTTATTATATTAGGTGTGCGCTTAATTAAACTTCACGCTGCTTGCCAACAAGTCTTTCAACTCGTTGGCAGACATTTGCCCGCTGGTGGCGCAAACCACGGCGAGTTCTTTGTCGGCGGATAGATGGGCGATGCAGCTTTCGTTTGTGGCGTTGCCATCGTTGGCTTGGGTGTAGCGGTATGCCATGCTATCGGCGGTGGCGGCATCTACTTGCGCGTCTTTCACGCTTTGGTCGCTTTCTATTTCTTTTTTCAAGTCGGCGAACAGTTTGTCGGCGGCTTTGTCGGTTTTGCCTGTTTGCACCACGGATAGGGTTAAATCGGCATCGTCGTTGCGTTGCAGCAGGGTTACTTGCTCAGCGGGCACGCCTTCGGGCAACAGGTTGGCATCGGCGAGCTTGTCTTGGAATGCGCCGCTGATGTTTTGCGGGATAACGAATTGAACTTTGTTGTCTTGGCTGGATAGCGTGGTGATGCCTGCGGCTTCGGGTGCGCTGGCTGCGGCTTCGGAGGCAGTGGAAGCGGCTGCTGGCGCGGTAGGTGCGCTGGATGTGGCAGGCGCAGATGCGGCTGGGTTGGCGGGATTATCGCCACAAGCGGCTAGGCTAAGGGCGGCGGTGATGAGTAAAGCGTATTGTTTGAATGAAAGGGTTTTTGCTGACATGGGATGTTGTCCTTGGGTTTCGTTATAAAAGGTGTGGGCAGCCTGAAAGCGTTTTCAGGCTGCCTATTGTATTAGCCTAAATCCAACACGGCGGATGTGTACACGTTTTGCACGTCGTCTAGGCTTTCTAGCGCGTCAATCAGTTTTTGCATTTTTTCGGCATCGGCGCCGCTCAGCTCGGTGGTGTTTTGCGCACGCATGGTTACGTCGCCGTCTTCGGATTTGAAGCCTGCTTGTTCCAGCGCGGCTTTGATGGCAGCCCAATCGTTGGGCGCGGTGATGACTTCAATAATGCCTTCGTCGTCCACAATCACGTCTTCTGCGCCTGCTTCCAGCGCCACTTCCATCAGCGCGTCTTCGTCCACATTGGCGAACACCAAATAGCCTTGGTGTACGAAGTTGAACGCCACGCAGCCGTCTGTGCCCAGATTGCCGCCGTTTTTGGTGAACGCGTGGCGCACATCGGCAACGGTGCGGGTTTTGTTGTCGGTCATGCAGTCCACCATCAGGGCTGCGCCGCCGATGCCGTAGCCTTCGTAGCGCAGTTCTACATAATCCACGCCTTCTAGGTTGCCTGTGCCTTTGTCTATCGCGCGTTGCACGTTGTCTTTGGGCATATTGGCATCCCATGCTTTGTCCATTGCTAGGCGCAGGCGGGGGTTGGATGCGGGGTCGCCACCGCCTTGCTTGGCGGCTACGGTGATTTCTTTAATCAGCTTGGTAAAAATTTTGCCGCGTTGGGCATCGACGCGGGCTTTTTTGTGTTGGATATTTGCCCATTTGCTGTGTCCAGCCATGTTGGTCTCCGAGAGATAATTGCTTCAAAATGCGCGATTTTATCATAGAACCTATTTTTGCTGTGATTGGGCAGGGCAAACTGGGTTTTCAGGCTGCCTTTGGGGTGTTGAGGCAGCCTGAAAACGTGTAAACGAAATCCCAAGCGGTTGCTGTTCTATTTTTAGTTTTCAGGCTGCCTCTATGCTGTTGTGCAAGCAATCCTGTAAACAAAGGCAGCCTGAAAAGCCAAATTCCCGTACAATTCCACCCTACACAAAACAGTTCACACTTCCCATGATTTATCACCGTCAATTCATCAAAGAAACCACGTTCACCGCCATCGCTATCTTTTTTGTGGTGCTGGCGATTTTGGTGTTTACCCAAGGCATCAATATGCTGGGGCGCGCTG
>CAUVGV010000199.1:0-4191 GCA_963551505.1 uncultured Kingella sp. | reverse complement strand
CTTTGGCGAAGCAAAGAAAAGTAAGTGCCCCGCTGGCACGAAGCGCATGGTTAAAATCGCACCCAAAGCCAACCACAATGCACAAACCCTTTTCAGGCTGCCTACCCCATTCCCCACCCCCATAGGCAGCCTGAAAACACCCACCCAAACAAAAAAGCAGACAACTCAATCCGAGTTATCCGCTTTGTGCGATTTGGTTAATTTGGTCAAACGCGATTACGCGCCTTGGATATTAGCGGCTTGTTTGCCTTTTGGGCCAGTGGTTACATCAAAAGAAACTTTTTGACCTTCTTTCAATGTTTTAAAGCCTTCCATATTGATTGCCGAAAAGTGAGCGAACAAATCTTCGCCGCCTTCATCGGGGGTAATAAAACCAAAGCCTTTTGCGTCGTTAAACCATTTAACTGTACCAGTTGCCATAAAATGCTACTCTCTTACTAAAAATATTAAACAAAAAGCAGTTGGAGCAAGTTTAAAAGCAATTCTTTACAGAGAACGGTCTTGAACGCACACCAAATGCTGTTTGACGTTTTACTCACTTTAACGAATATCGTCAAGTTTTGTTTAGGCAAACACAAACTTTTTCATTAAAATAACAAAAAATACAACAGAAGCCCACCATGAGCCTACACCAAGCCACACACCAATCGCAAAAAACCCGACTCGCGCCGCCGAAAAAATACGGCGTTTTTCTGTTAAACGACCATTACACGCCGATGGATTTTGTGGTGGATGTGCTGCAAGATGTTTTCAGGCTGCCTGAAAGCAAGGCGGTGAGCATCATGCTAGAAGTCCACCATCATGGCAAAGGCTTGTGCGGCGTTTACACGCGCGATATTGCCGAAACCAAGCAACAACAAGTGATGCTGCTTGCCGAAGAAGCAGGGCATCCGCTGATGTGTACGATTGAGGAAGTATCTTTATGATTTCAAAAGAACTTGAACTGATTTTGCAAGATTTATACACCCACGCCAAAAACGCGCGGCATGAATTGGTGGGCTTGGAGCATTTGCTGTTGGCGATTGTGCAAGATTCAACCGATGTGAATGCGGCGTTGCAGCATTGTGGCGTGGAAACGGCGCTGTTGGTGGTGCAACTGCAAGAAAGCATTGATGAAAACACGCCTGTGTACCCTGCCGACCAAGCCACTCACGAGCCGCAGCCCACGGTGGGCTTTCAGCGCGTGATACAGCGGGCGATGATTCATGTGCAGCATTCATCGCAGGATAAAGTATTGCCCGAAGATGTGTTGATTGCGCTGTTGGATGAGGACGACAGCCCTGCGGCGTATTTTTTGCAACTGCATTCGGTTAAACGCATTGATTTGTTGCGCTATTTCTCGCATCGTTCAGGCAGCCTGAATGCGGGAGTGTCGCCGTCTTCGCGCGATGAGGATGACGACAACAATCTTGCCGATAACCCGCTGGAAGCCTATACCATCCACCTGAACGCCGAAGTGAAAGCCGAACGCATTGACCCGCTGATTGGGCGCGAAGCGGAGATGGAGCGGATGCTGCAAGTGTTGTGCCGCCGTCGCAAAAACAATCCTTTGCTGGTGGGCGAAGCAGGTGTGGGCAAAACCGCGCTGGCAGAAGGCTTGGCGTATTTGATTGAGCAAAACCAAGTGCCCGAAGTGTTGGCAAAGGCGCAAGTGTATTCGCTGGATATGGGTGCATTGCTGGCGGGGGCGAAATATCGCGGCGATTTTGAAGCGCGGGTGAAAGCGGTGTTAAAAGCGTTAGCCGCTGTGCCCCACGCGCTGCTGTTTATTGACGAAATCCACACCATGATAGGCGCGGGCAGCACGCAAGGCAGCGTGATGGATGCGTCCAACCTGCTCAAACCAGCGTTGGCAAAAGGGCAGCTGCGCTGCATTGGCGCAACAACGTACGACGAATACCGCACCGTGTTTGCCAAAGACCACGCGCTCAACCGCCGTTTCCAAAAAATAGACATCGGCGAGCCCAGCGTTTCCGAAACCGTGCAGATTTTGCAAGGCTTGAAGCCGATGTTTGAAGCGCACCACAACGTGCATTACACCGACGATGCTTTTCAGGCTGCCGCAGAGCTGTCGGCAAAATACATCAACGAGCGTTTCTTGCCCGATAAAGCCATTGATATTATTGACGAAGCAGGCGCGGCGCAACGCATCGCGCAGCCTGAAAACCGCCAAGACGAAATCGGCAAAGACGAGATTGAACGCATCATCGCCAAAATCGCCCGCATCCCCGAAACCACCGTGTCGCACGACGATAAAACCGTGTTGCGCCACCTTGCCGACACACTCAAAGCCAAAGTGTTTGGGCAAGACGAAGCGATTGATTTGATTACTACCGCCATCAAGCTCGCCCGCTCAGGCTTGGGGCAGCCTGAAAAACCGATTGGCAGCTTTTTGTTTTCAGGCAGCACAGGCGTAGGCAAAACCGAAGTCGCTCGCCAGCTTGCCAACGCGCTGGGCATTACGCTGCAACGCTTTGATATGTCGGAATATTCCGAGCCGTTTGCCGTAACCCGCTTTATCGGCGCACCCCCCGGCTATGTGGGCTTTGACCAAGGTGGCTTGCTCACCGAAGCCATCAACAAGTATCCGCATTGCGTGTTGCTGTTGGACGAAATAGAAAAAGCGCACCCCGATATTTACAACGTTTTCTTGCAAGTGATGGACGCGGGCAGGCTCACCGACAACACAGGCAAAAGCGCCGATTTTCGCAATGTAATCATCATCATGACCACCAATGCGGGCGCGCGAAGCCTGAACCGTGCCCATTTCGGCTTCACTGGCAAGCACGAGCGCGGCGATGAAATGGAAGTCATCAAAAAAACTTTTACCCCCGAGTTTCGCAACCGCTTGGATGCCATCGTACCCTTTGCGCCGCTCACGCCCGAAATCATCTTGCGCGTGGCGGATAAATTCCTCGCGCAACTGGGCGAACAGCTTGCCGCGAAAAACGTTGCCGCCAGCTTTGGCAGCGCATTGCGCGAACACCTTGCCGCCAAAGGCTTTGACCCACAAATGGGCGCGCGCCCAATGCAACGCCTGATTCAAAGCGAAATCCGCCAAGCCCTTGCCGATGAATTGCTGTTCGGCAAGCTGGCAAACGGCGGCAGCGTGGCGATTGATTGGGACAACGAAGCGCAGAAGGTGGTGTTGGAAATGAGTGCGACGAAAGTGGGGCTGGAAAAAGAAGCGGCATAGCGTTTTAGCTCCGCTGAACTTCGTTTCAGGCTGCCTTATCCGCAAAGGCAGCCTGAAAATGCGTACAGCCGAAAACATCCAATGTTTTGTTGTCCATTCATCGTCCATCATCGCCATCTGTTTGGCACAGCCCATCATTAGGCAGCCTGAAACGCTATTTCCCGTTTTAACTCCGCTGAACTTCGTTTCAGGCTGCCTCAAAGGAATCCCATGTCTGCCCTTTATCCCTATGCCCACATCATCCATCTTTATTGCGCCATCACGTTTGTGGGCGGCGTGTTTTTTGAAGCGCTAGTGTTAAGCGTGATGCACAGCAAACGCGTTTCGCGCGAAGCCCGACGCGAAGTGGAGCGCGCCTTGTCGTATCGCGCCGTGCGCGTGATGCCGTGGGTGGTGAGCGGCGTGTTTTTGTCGGGGCTGACCATGCTGCACCGCTACGCCGCCGTGTTGCGCCATCCGTTTTCGGGCGGCTTTGCCACCATGCTTTCGCTGAAAATTCTGCTCGCGTGCGGCATTCTCGCCCATTTTGTTATCGCTGTTTACAAAATGAAAACCCACACGCTGACGGTGGGCTGGTCAAAATACATCCATGCGGCGGTGTTTACGCAAATGTTGTTGATTGTGTTTTTGGCGAAGGCGATGTTTTATTTTGCTTAGGTTGTTGTGGCGTGATGGTTTCAGGCTGCCTTTGGTAAATCAATTCTGCGCATTTTGTAAAACCCGAGCAGCAGCCTGAAATCAACTATTGTTTATCGGTAGGTCGGGCATTTATGCCCGACAGACACGAACCTATTTACCTTCATACGCCACAACTAAAAACGTCGGGCATAAATGCCTGACCTACTTGAACCTTTGCAAAATCCATGAGGCAGCCTTAACCTAATCCAGCCAGTAAACAAACGCAAAAAATCCTAGCCATTGCAGCTAGGATTTTCATTTTTATGGTGGAGGTAAGCGGGATCGAACCGCTGACCTCTTGCATGCCATGCAAGCGC
>CAUVGV010000198.1:0-4197 GCA_963551505.1 uncultured Kingella sp. | reverse complement strand
TAGATTTTGCGTCATAAAAGCATGGATACAAGGCGCAAAGCACAGCAAGGTTGGACACCTTGCGAGCATTTGCAACGCCGTAGCCATGTTTTTAGGACGCAAAAGCTGTCGCGTGGATGATGGATACAGGTTCACACTTTGGCGAAGCAAAGAAAAGTAAGTCGCCCGCGCTGCGATAAGACGCAAAGGTTAATCCATCAGAAACATGAACCGAAACATTAGTAACGCTATTTGAACTACGCCGAACTTCGTTTCAGGCTGCCTTGGATGTTTACACTATCCAAGGCAGCCTGAAAATTACGCAGTATCCACCAGCACCCTAAACCCCATCTTTACACCCCCCACCGCCCGCAATGGAACAAAAATTGCTTATCTCTTAACAAAACACAACAAAACCCACTATAATCCCCAAAAGAACATTTACTCCAAACCATAATGATGCCCACCACCCCAATCACCACCGCGCCCACCCCCAACTGGCGCACCCAATTTTCCACCTACCTCCAACTGATGCGCGCCGACAAACCCATCGGCACGCTGCTGCTGCTTTGGCCCACCCTATGGGCCATCTGGATTGCCTCCGCAGGCCGCCCCAAGCTCTCCACCGTTGTCCTGTTCGCGCTGGGCACATTCCTGATGCGTAGCGCAGGCTGCGTCGCCAACGACTGGGCAGACCGCGACATAGACCGCCACGTCGCCCGCACGCAAAATCGCCCCTTCGCCCGCAACGCCGTAACGCCGCGCGAAGCCAAACGGCTCATCCTCATCCTGTGCGCACTCGCCGCCCTGTGCCTGATACCGTTTAGCTACACCACATGGCTGATGGCGATTCCCGCGCTCTGCCTTGCCTTTACCTATCCCTTTGCCAAGCGCATCTTCCCCATCCCCCAGCTTTATCTTGGGCTGGCATTCTCTTTCGGCATCCCCATGGCATTTGTCGCCATCACAGGCAACGTGCCCAGCATCGCATGGTGGCTATTTTTCGCCAACGTATTCTGGACACTCGCCTACGACACACTCTACGCCATGGCAGACAAAGAAGACGACCTCAAAATCGGCATCAAAACCTCCGCCATCACCTTCGGCAGCTATGATGCCGAAGCCGCCATGCTCTGCCACGGCATTTTTGACATCCTGATGATACAAGTGGGCAGCCAACTGGGCGCAGTATGGGTGTATTGGGGCGCATTGATTTTGGTGGTGTATTGGCAATGGCAACAATATCTGCGCGTGGAAAACCGCGACCGCCAAGAATGCCACGCCGCCTTTTTGGACAACAACCGCATCGGCTGGCTATGGCTCGCCGTGATTGCCGCCCATTTCGCTTTTGATTAACCTGCTCAATCCATTAAACCCAAACGCCGTGTTCACCCGCTATTATTGATTGGCGAACACGGCATTTTTGTTTTGGCGTTTTCAGGCTGCCTGAATGCAACACATGAGGCAGCCTGAAACCTTTGTAAAACCGTAGGTCGGGCATTGATGCCCAACGTTTTTAATATTGTGCCGTATGAAAATAAATATGTTCACGTTTGTCGGGCATCAATGCCCGACCTACAAAACATCAAGCAGCCTGCGTAGCGAAGCTAAAACCAAAACCGCCACAAAAATATTCTGCAAAGTTAAGTTAAATCCCGCCTAATATCGTAAAATACTTTCTTTACAAATCCCATTTTCAGGCTGCCTCAACTCTACTCCAAACCAAGTTCCGCGCAGCCCCCTCTACAAGGAATCCCTCATGACCACCAAACCTCCCACCCTCCTCGGCGGCGCGATGATTATCGCAGGCACGATTATCGGCGCAGGGATGCTCGCCAACCCCACCGCCACTTCTGGCGTATGGTTTATCGGCTCGCTCGCCGTGCTGCTCTATACATGGTTTTCCATGCTCGCCTCGGGGCTGATGATTTTAGAAGCCAACACCCATTACCCCGTGGGCGCGAGTTTTGACACCATTGTGCGCGATTTGCTCGGTAAAGGCTGGAACATCGTAAACGGGCTGGGCGTGGCTTTTGTGCTGTATCTGCTCACTTATGCCTATATTTTTGTGGGCGGCAGGCTCACCACCGTTGCGCTGGGCTTCAACCCCGATAGCACACTGTGGCTGGGGCAGCTCGCCTTTTTCATCATCTTTGCAGGCTGCGTGTGGTATTCCGCGCGGGTGGTGGATAGGCTGTCCAGCATCCTGATTGGCGGCATGGTTATCGCCTTTATCTGGGCAACAGGCGGGCTGATGAGCACCGCGCAACTGCCCATCTTGCTGGATAGCGCCGCGCCAGCAGGTACCAGCTATTGGATTTACCTCGGCACCGCCCTGCCCGTGTGCTTGGCTTCGTTTGGCTTTCATGGCAATGTATCCAGCTTGTATAAATATTTCAACGGCGACGCGCCCAAAGTCGCCCGCGCCCTGTGGATAGGCACGCTGATTGCGCTGGTGATTTACGCGCTATGGCAGCTTGCTGTGCAAGGCAATTTGCCACGTAACGCCTTTGCGCCTGTGATTAAAGCCGATGGCGACGTTGCCGTGTTGATTGGCGAATTGTCCAAATTTGTGTCCACAGGCAGCATGGCGAAAATCTTGTCGTTTTTCTCTTATATGGCGATTGCCACTTCGTTTTTGGGCGTAACGCTGGGCTTGTTTGACTATTTGAGCGATATGTTTGGCTTTGACAACAGCCGCATCGGGCGCACCAAAACTGCCGCCATCACGTTCCTGCCGCCGCTGATTGCCTGCTTGTTGTACCCCATGGGCTTTGTGGCGGTGATTGGCTATGTGGGCTTGGCGGCGACCATTTGGGTGGCGATTGTGCCCGCGCTGATGTTGCGTGCGGTGCGCAAAAGATTTGGCATCAGCCCCGCGTTTCATGTGTTTGGCGGCACTTGGCTGATGATTTGGGTGCTGCTGTTTGGCGTGGCGAATATTGTTGCCCAACTGCTCAGCCGCGCCGAGATTTTGCCTGTGTTTAAAGGCTAAATCGTTTTCAGGCTGCCTTTGGGCAGTCAAACCGCTGTTCCCCGTTTCAGGCTGCCTTTGCGTTTATCCATTCCATGCCATAGGCAGCCTGAAAATCTGTTTACCGTTGTTCTAAAAAGGAAATCCTATGTTTACCCAATCACTCTTGGCTGTAACCCTGCTCACCGCCGTCGCCGCGCAAGCCGCGCCGCTGTCCTACACAACCCATGCCGCCAGCGCAAAACTCAACTGCACCAAGCTGCCCGACGAAGCGCAACCCAGTTGCCACACGCTAGAAATTGCCTACCCCATCACAGGCGACAAAGCCCTAGACGCATGGGCGTTGAAACTCACCCAAGACACCGTTGGCACAAAAGACTTATCCAGCAAAGGCTTGCAAAAAATATGGGCGAAAAACGAAGACGTAATAGAAACCAACAAAAGCAATCAAAACCTAGAAAAAGGCGAATACCCTTGCTTCTTGCAATCCATCCACACCATTGAATTGGAAGGACAAACCCCGCAATACGCCGTATTCGGCATGGAAGACTGGGCATACACCTGCGGTGCACACGGCAACGGCGAGCATGATTTGGTTATCATGAAACGCGGCGCAGCCAAGCCCAAAGCCGTTGAACTCAAAGACATTTTGCTGCCCAAGCAAAAGGCGAAACTGGTAGCGTTGCAAAAAGCGGGCTATGTGAAATATTTGCAAAAAACAGGCGAATACAGCGCGCAAGAAGCCCGCGCCTATATCAAGGAATATAACAGCGATGGTTTTAAAGGCACGGATAACTGGCGTTTTGCCAAAGGCGGCTTGGTGTTCCTGTTCCAAAGCTACGAAATCGGCCCGTATGCGCTCGGTCGCCCCGAAATATTTCTGTCTAACCAGCAGCTTAAAGGCATCATCAAGCCTGAGATTTTGCGTGAGGCGGCGCAGTATCAGGTGAGCCCTGAAATTTTGCGGAAAGAAAAGGAATGGAGAGACGCGGAAGCGGCGGCGAAGAAAGAGCAGACGAAGTAGATTGAATTGGCTAAACAGATTTTCAGGCTGCCTATGCTGTGTTAAAGGCAGCCTGAAACGAAGTGCGGCGCAGTTAAAACCATCAAAGGAACAACAATGAAACACCTTTTATTACCTGCAAAAATCATTGGCGTATTGTGGATTATCTTCAGCATAGGTCTTTCCCGAACCCCCAAAGTGAACAGTAACCAAGCGGAATTTTTAATATTCGCCATCAATG
>CAUVGV010000197.1:0-4246 GCA_963551505.1 uncultured Kingella sp. | reverse complement strand
TTTGCTCGGTAGGTGGGGGCTTTTATGCACAAAAAATATCATCCTCATAGTTTGTACATGAATGCCTAAGCTACATACTTTGTGTCTTGCATCCTGTTTTCTGGCTGCCTTCCCCATCCCATCACCACCCCCAAACATCACCGCAGCCTGAAAAGCAAAATCCCACCACCCCCCAATACACAAAAAAACAGCCTGAAAACAACATCACATCGTTTTCAGGCTGCCTTTTATCATTGACAACACGACTACTTCGTCATCGTCAAATCCACATCCTTGGTCTCATGCGTTGACCACAGCGCAATCAGCGTCATCACGCAGTTCACCGCCAAATACGCGCCCACGGCAAAGATACCGAAGCGCAGGTTCAGCTCAATCGCCACCATCGTAGCAATCGACGCGCCCACAATCGCCGCCAAGTTATACGCCAGCGACGCGCCCGAATAGCGCACTTCGGTGGGGAACAATTCAGGCAGCAGCGCCGCCATCGGACCAAACGTCATGCCCATTAACACCATGCCAATCAGCAAAAACGCCAGCACCGACATTGGCGTGCCGTTGGTCAAAAATAGCGGCATGCACAAGCCAAACACCAAAATCGCAGCGGTAACCATCAGCAAATAACGGCGACGCCCAATCTTATCGGCATGGATGCCCGACAGGCTGATGGAAATGCCAAATATCACCGCCGCAATCAGCAAAAAGCCAGTGAACGTGTTGGCAGGAATGCCCAAGCCAGTGGGATGCCCCCATTCGGAAACGCCCACTTTGGTTTTGGAATACACCTGCACAAATGCCGTCATCACATAAAACAACACATAAGTCGCCGTCATAATGAACGTGCCTTGCACAATCGGCTTCCAATGCTTGGTAATCACTTCCTTCACGGGCGCGTTTTGCGTTCTGCCTTGCGCTTCGGCTTCGCGGTAAACATGGCTCTCGTGCAGCGTCATCCGCATCCACAAGCCCACCAACACCAGCACAAACGACAGCACAAATGGAATGCGCCAGCCCCATTTCACCAATTCATCAGGGCCAATCAGTGTGCTGATGGTGAAAAACGTGCCGTTTGCCATAAACAAGCCAATCGGCGCGCCCAGCTGCGGAAATGTGCCAAACCATGCGCGTTTACCTTCGGGCGCGTTTTCGGTGGCAACCAACGCCGCGCCGCCCCATTCGCCGCCCAAGCCCAAGCCTTGCCCAATACGGCAAAGGCACAACAACAGCGGTGCCCAAAAGCCAATCTGCTCATAAGTGGGCAACAAGCCAATGCACACGGTAGATAAACCCATGGTGAGTAACGAAGCCACCAGCGTTTTTTTGCGCCCAATCTTGTCGCCAAAGTGTCCAAACAATGCCGAACCAATCGGGCGGGCAAAAAACGCCAAAGCCAGCGTGGAAAGCGACAACAAAATGGCGACATTATGGTCTGATTTATCAAAAAATTGTGTGTTGAATACCAAAACGGCGGCTGTGGCGTAGATGTAGTAATCGTAAAACTCAATCGCCGTGCCCACCATAGAAGCGATGGCGACTTTATAGGGGTTGTTGCGCAACTGCGCCTGCGTATGTGTAGCAGTCATTTTTTTATCCTTAGATAATAATTTTCAGGCAGCAGCGATTCCTTTTGAGAAGCGTAATTCGGTTAAGGCTGGCTGGGAGTGCGCCATGCCTTGCTGTTACCAACCGAAGGCGCGAATATAGCGAAGTTTACAAAAAACGTCTAGATGTCAATATTTGCTAAACTTTGTCTGTTTTTATTCAAAGCGCGGGCGAAATGTAAATTTAGAAATTGTCCGCATCGGGCATCTCACATAAAATGCGCGTTTTTCAAAACACAAGGAAATCCTGTGAACATCGCTTCCAAAATCTTGTTATCCGCGCTGATGGGCGCAGCCAGTTTCGTCGCCCAAGCCGAAACCCGCGCGGTGATTGAAACCAATCTGGGCAATATTGAATTGAGCCTAGACGAACAAAAAGCGCCGAAAACCGTTGCCAATTTTGTGAACTATGCCAACAAAGGCTTCTACAACGGCACCATTTTTCACCGCGTGATAGACGGCTTTATGATTCAAGGCGGCGGCTTTACGCCCGATATGTTGCAAAAATCCACCGATGCGCCCATCGCCAACGAAGCCGCCAACGGTTTAAAAAACACAGTCGGCACAATCGCCATGGCGCGCACCGCCGCTCCGCATTCCGCTACCAGCCAGTTTTTCATCAACGTTGCCGATAACGCGCCTTTGAATTACACCGCGCCCACCGCGCAAGGCTACGGCTATGCCGTGTTTGGCAAGGTAAGCAAGGGCATGGATGTGGTGAACAAAATCGCCAAAACGCGCACCAGCTTCAAAATGGGGCATGGCGATGTGCCCGTGCAACCGATTGAAATCAAAAAGGTTCGCATTGTTAAGTAACCCCACCCCAAGGCAGCCTGAAACTGGGTAAATCACATTTTCAGGCTGCCTATCTTCCACCCTAATATAAAGGACAAACACCATGATTAAACTGCACACCAACCTTGGCGTGATTAGCATTGAGCTGAACCACGAAAAAGCCCCCATCACCGCCGCCAATTTTGAGCAATATGTGAAAGACGGCTTTTACAACGGCGTGATTTTCCACCGCGTGATTAACGGCTTTATGATTCAAGGCGGCGGCATGACGGCAGACATGAACGAAAAAGCCACCCGCGCCGCGATTGAAAACGAAGCGCACAACGGCTTGCTCAACGACAAATACACCATCGCCATGGCGCGCACATCCGACCCGCATTCTGCCAGCGCGCAATTTTTTATCAACACCAAAGACAACCATTTCTTGAACCACCGCGCCAAAGAGCTGCACGGGCGCAACGTGGTGCAAGAATGGGGCTACGCCGTGTTTGGCAAGGTGGTGGATGGGCAAGATGTGGTGGATGCGATTGAAAAAGTGGCGACCACGCGCAAGGGCTATCACGATGATGTGCCTGTGGAAGCGGTGGTGATTGAGAAAGCCGAGATTGTGTAGCCGCTGTTGGCAGCAAATATAGAGGCAGCCTGAAAACTAGGTTGAAGCGTTTTCAGGCTGCCTCTATCACCTAGTTGTAGGTCGGGCATTTATGCCCGACAAATACTATTTATCAAAAATACGCTTCAACGAAAAACGTCGGGCATAAATGCCCGACCTACGGTTTTGCAAAGGTTTCAGGCTGCCTGTGGTTTGTAGCAATCAGTAAGGTAGGGAACAGCGAGTAGAGGGTGTGCCGTAGGCACGCACGCGGGCTTGGGTTGGCAATTTGTAAACCGCGTGCGTGGCAAAGCCACACTCTACTCGCGTTGTTTTTGTAAAAACCAGAGCGCGGGGTGCATTTTCAGGCTGCCTATCGTTTGCGCCCGCGTTGAAACAGCCGTTGCCATTCCAATAAAGGCAGCCTGAAACGCTAAAGCAGCCTGAAACCATATTTCTACCGTTTTCAGGCTGCCTTTATCACGCCAGCTTGATTATTCAATAATAATCACACCATCATCTTCGTCTTCATACACCGCAGCGGGGATGATTTTCTTGTGCTCTGGCTGGTGAACAGGCGTGGCGGTTGGCGCGGGCTCATCGTCTTGCACTGTGATAACGGCATCATGGACATCGTTATGCACAGGCGCGGGTTGTGCGTGAACAGGCGCAACGGGTTGAGCTACGGGCGCGGGTTGAGTTGCCATTGCTTGCGCGTGAGCCTGAGCTTGCGCGTGTGCCGCTGCCGTAGCCGTTGTTGCCGTTGCCGCCGCGGGTGAAGCAGGCGCAGCGGCTTTCTTCAGCGTTGCCGCTTGCAATGCCGCTGCCAGCCGCGCCACCAGCATTTGCGCCGCCTTGTCTTTGCTCATTTCGGGCAGGGCGGTTTCGTTTTCATCGTCAATAATGGTGATTTTGGTGGTGTCTTTGCCCATCGCATCGGCAATATCGTTGGCAATCATCATCGGCACGCCTTTTTTCAGGCGTTTTTCGCGCGCATTCGCCAACACGTTTTCGCTTTCCGCCGCAAAGCCCACGCAAAACGGCGCGGCGGTAAACGAAGCCACTTCCTGCAAAATATCAGGATTTTCAATAAACTTAACCACGGGCATCATGCCATACGCGCCTTTTTTCAGCTTTTCAATGCTGCGGTTTTTCACGCGATAATCCGCCACCGCCGCCACCGAAATAAACACATCCTGCCCCGCGTCCAATTGCTTGAAAATCGCATCGCGCATATCCATCGCGCTTTCTGCGTATTCGG
>CAUVGV010000196.1:0-4248 GCA_963551505.1 uncultured Kingella sp. | reverse complement strand
CTTTGGCGAAGCAAAGAAAAGTAAGTGCCCCGCTGGCATGAAGCGCATGGTTAAACTAATCGGATGCTTGCCACAAAGCAGTAAACCCATTTTCAAGCTGCCCCAATGGAGCAGCGACGGCTCATCGCCAAAGGCAGCCTGAAAACCCAATCCACCATACCCAAACACCCACCCACAAAAAAGCAGCCTGAAAACGATAACCTCATTTTCAGGCTGCCTTACCATTCTCTCACGACCGCATTTCAGGACTTTCCACCGCACCAAACGGATGCTTATAGCGGTTATAAGCAAATAAATACTGGCTCGGAAACCGCCACACCCAATATTCTACATCGCGGTTAATCACCCCCGCATCATGCGCCTTGTCGCCATTAAAGCAGCCTGAAACAGGCGCAACGTGCAACGCAAAGCCCCGCCCATTAGGCAACCGTTCCCCCACAAAAAACAACGCCCGCACATTCTTCACCTGCGCCAGCTTGCCCGCCAGCGTCATCGTGTAAGCAGGCTTGCCAAAAAAGTCCACCCACACCCCTTCTCCGCCTTCCAACGGACTAGGCACATGGTCGGGCAACACAATCGTCGCCTCGCCCGCGCGCAACGCCTTCATAATCTGCTTCACCCCTTGCAGATTAGTCGGCGCAGTCCGCCCCTTACCGCGCACCCGCCCCGCCTGCATAATCGCATCAAACATCTTGATTTTCGGCGGCTTATACATCGCCGTCAGCGCAAACGGCAGCTGCTCGCTGATATACCGCCCCGCCAAATCATAGCTGCCGATATGCGGCGTAATCAACAGCAAGCCCTCGCCCGCGTTTAAGGCAGCCTGAATATGCTGCCAGCCGTGCACCTCGCGGAACAAAGCCACAATCTTTTCAGGCTGCCGAAAAAACGCCACCGGCAATTCCAAGCCGCTTTTCACTGTTTCTTGGCACACCCGCAGCACATCGCGCCAGCCATGCGGCAAACCCGCTTGGCGCAAATGCCGCCGAATCCGCCTGCGGTCTTCCCCCAACACGCCATACATCACCCACCCCAGCGCATTGCCCAAGCCATGCAACACAGGCAACGGCAACGCCGCCGCGATTTGAAAAAGCCATTTCAGCATGATTTCCATTTCAGCGTTGTTTATTGCGCGGCAGGACCGATGTAATCAACAGGCTCATTGGGTTCTACAACAGATTTTTTCTCCAACGGATATTTCTCGCGCAATTTATTAAAGCGCATGCATTTCGGGTCTTTGGGCTTGTTGGTGCAATAATCTTCCGTTTTTTTGCAACGCGCCGTCTCTTGCGCACTCAACGACTGGCAGCCTTTTGCCGCGCGCAAAGGATTGCCCAAAGGTTGGGGCGCAGCCGAAGATGCAAACGCCGCCAACAAAGCCGCCGCAGCCAATAAAGATTGCATGGTTTTCATCATCATTTCCTTAAATTAGGTTGAACAAGGGCTGCGAGTATAAGCGTTTTCAGGCTGCCTTGCCTAGCCTGTTGCAATTTGCTATCATTCGCCCCGCATTAAGAGTTGGAAATTCCATGCCAACCTGTTGTTTATCAAACAATAAGGTGGACAGTTTAAATAAACCGATGTGGCTTGTAATCAATACAAGCAATCCCAACCCGCTTTTAATGCGGGCATTTTTTTATCTATCGCAAATGAAATCCTGCCCTCTTTCCCTTTTTTAACACCATTCCAAATAAAGGAAATCCCATGAGCGAATACCTCTTCACCTCCGAATCCGTGTCCGAAGGGCATCCCGACAAAGTTGCCGACCAAATCTCCGATGCCATTTTGGATGCCATCTTCGCACAAGACCCCCAATCGCGCGTAGCCGCTGAAACGCTGGTGGCGACCGATTTATGCGTGCTGGCAGGCGAAATCACCACCACCGCCAAAGTGGACTACGAGCAAATCGCCCGCGACACCATCGCCCGCATCGGCTACACCGACCCCAGCCTTGGTTTTTCCGCCGATAGCTGCAAATTTTTGCTGAACTACGGCGTGCAATCGCCCGACATCGCCCAAGGCGTAAACGAAGGCGAAGGCATTGACCTCAACCAAGGCGCGGGCGACCAAGGCTTAATGTTTGGCTACGCCTGCGATGAAACCCCCACGCTGATGCCGTTTGCCATTTATTACAGCCACCGCCTGATGCAACGCCAAAGCGAAGTGCGCAAAAGCGGCTTGCTGCCTTGGCTGCGCCCCGATGCCAAAGCGCAATTAACCGTGGCTTATGACAATGAAACAGGCAAAGTAACCCGCATTGACACCGTAGTCCTTTCCACCCAACACGCGCCCGAAATCGGCTACGAAGAGCTGTGCCACGCCGTGAAAGAACACATTATTTTGCCCGTGCTGCCCAAAGAATTACTCACGCCCGAAACCAAATACCTGATTAACCCCACAGGCAAATTTGTCATCGGCGGCCCGCAAGGCGACTGCGGCTTAACAGGGCGCAAAATCATTGTGGACACCTACGGTGGCGCAGCCCCACACGGCGGCGGCGCGTTCTCAGGCAAAGACCCCAGCAAAGTGGACCGCTCCGCCGCCTATGCAGGGCGTTATGTGGCAAAAAACATCGTTGCCGCAGGGCTGGCGAGCCAATGCCAAATCCAAATTTCCTACGCCATCGGCGTGGCAGAACCCACTTCCATCTCGGTGGACACCTTTGGCACAGGCAAACTCAACGAAGCGCAGCTCATCAAACTGGTGCGCGAACACTTTGACCTGCGCCCCAAAGGCATCATCCAAATGCTGGACTTACTGCGCCCCATCTACGGCAAAACCGCTGCCTACGGACACTTCGGGCGCGAAGAACCCGAGTTCACATGGGAAAAAACCGACAAAGCCGAAGCGTTGCGCAAAGCGGCTGGGTTGTAATCGTTATTGGTAAACATAAGGCAGCCTGAAACGGATAAACCGTGTTTCAGGCTGCCTTATATTAGTTATTGAGGCAGCCTGAAACACCATTCCGCAAAACCAAAATCCACTTCAATCCTGTTAAAATTACTTCTTATATTCAACCCCTAACCCGCCAAAGGCAGCCTGAAAATGCTTATCAAAGAAATGGACGAACGAGCCCGCGAACGCGACCTTGCAGAACTCAACGCCCTGCTTCAACTACCCTACGTTCCCGCATATACCAGAGAACAAATTAAAAAAACCATCCGCAACATCCAATCAGGCTTAAAAGGCGAAAAAGATGCCGCCTATCACATCAACTTTTATTATGAAAATCACAAAAATTGGGCGGTTATCCACGACTTGCGCCTAGAAGTGGACGGACATTCTGCCCAAATTGACCACTTGTTGATAGACCGCTTTTTAGAAATCTATGTTTGCGAAAGCAAGCGATTTAATGAAGGCATTGGCATCAACGAACATGGCGAGTTTTTTTCGGTCAATGCAGACCGAAAACACAAAGCCATTGAATCGCCCATTGAGCAAAACAACCGCCATAAATTGCTTCTTAAACGACTATTTGCCAGCGATGAAATTATCTTGCCTACACGGCTTGGCTTAAAAATGAAACCGTCATTGCACAGCCTGATTTTGATAGCCAACACATCCAAAATCTATCGCCCCAAAAATGGCAAAAATGTGGACGATTTAGACAGAGTGATTAAAGTGGAGCAATTGCGTAAACGTATAGAAAAAGATTTTATGGGCAATAGTCCATCTGAGTTAATGCACCAAGTTACATCCGTTGCCAAAATGATTTCTTCCGAAACCTTGGAAGAATTTGCCGAAGATTTAGCCAGCTTGCATACACCCTTAAAAATGGACTGGAAAAAGCGATTTGGCATTAGCGATAGGCAGCCTGAAATAACCGTTCGCGCATCTACCCCGCAAACTGCTGCAACGATTGCGCCCAAGCCTACAAACGCCCCATCTGCACCAGCCATCACGCAACCTGCCGCGCCACAGCCCACACAGCCACAACGCCTATTCTGCGCCGCGTGCAAAAAAACCGTTAGCCCAAACGTTGCCAATTATTGCTGGAACAACCAAGCCAGATTTCACGGCAAAGTGTATTGCTACGATTGCCAAAGAAATGTGGGCAAAACCTAATTAAAGGCAGCCTGAAACCTGCAACCAATGGAGCGTCAGCGGCTCGCCGACATCTTAATCAATCAGTAAAGTCTGATTGAATGCAGCATTTGGCAACGAGCCGTCGCCGCTCCATTTTGAATTTCAACTGTCCCTAGGGCTTGCGCAAAGGCAACCTGCGGAGCATAGCGAAGTTGCGAAGCT
>CAUVGV010000195.1:0-4302 GCA_963551505.1 uncultured Kingella sp. | reverse complement strand
AAGCCAAACAAGTTATCCGCGAATCGCAAGAACGCTGGAAAAAACAATAAAACCGTTTTCAGGCTGCCTAACACATACTATTGATATAGGCAGCCTGAAAATCAATATTTACATTTCAAATCAAAATTCTTAGCAACGTTACACACAACATCAAAAAACAGTTTAACAAAGTGCCAAAAAACGTTAGTTTTATTTAACATGCCAGAAACGACCATCCAAGACAGCGACGCCGAAGTCCGCAATCTCGCCTTGCCGCCCCACTCCATAGAAGCCGAGCAATCCTTGCTAGGCGGCTTGATGCTTGAAAACAGTGCCTACGACCGCATTGCCGACATCCTCGCCGAAGACGACTTCTATTGCCACGAACACAAACTTATTTACCGCGCCATCTCAACGCTCATCAACGAAAGTCGCCCCGCCGACATCGTTACTGTGCAAGAAGCATTAGAGCGCAACGACCAGCTTACCCACGCAGGCGGGTTTGACTACCTGCTTACCTTGGCGCAAAGCACCCCATCCGCTGCCAACATCCGCCGCTACGCCGAAATTGTCCGCGAACGCTCCATCATCCGCCAACTTGCCGAGACTGGAACAGAAATTGCTAGAAATGCCTATAATCCGCAAGGAAAAAGCGCGGAACAACTGCTAGACGAAGCCGAAAATCAAGTCTTCCAAATCGCCGAAAGTACAGCAAAAGCCAAGCAAGGCTTCCTAGAAATGCCTGATTTGTTACAACAAAACATTGAGCGCATTGACATGCTGTACCAACGCGATAACCCCGATGAAGTAACAGGCATCGCCACAGGTTTTACCGATTTGGACAGAATGACATCAGGTTTGCAGGCAGGCGATTTGGTTATCGTGGCAGGGCGGCCTTCAATGGGCAAAACCGCATTTGCCATCAACATCGCCGAGCACGTTGCCATTAGCGGAAAACGCCCTGTCGCTGTATTTTCAATGGAAATGGGCGGCACGCAACTGGTAATGCGTATGCTAAGTTCCGTAGGGCGACTTGATCAAAGCGTTCTAAAAAACGGCAGCCTGAAAGACGAACATTGGGAACGATTAAACGAAGCCGTCGCCAAGTTAACCGATGCGCCTATTTTTATTGATGAAACCGCAGGATTAAGCGCATTAGAACTACGCGCCCGCGCAAGGCGGCTCGCTAGACGATTCAAAAACCAATTAGGCTTAATTGTTATTGACTATCTGCAACTGATGTCAGGCTCGGGGCGCAGCGATAATCGCGCATCAGAATTAGGCGAAATTTCACGCTCGCTCAAAGCACTCGCCAAAGAATTACAAGTTCCTGTTATCGCGTTATCGCAATTATCGCGAACCGTAGAACAACGCACAGATAAACGCCCCATGATGTCGGATTTACGCGAATCGGGTGCGATTGAACAAGATGCTGATTTAATTATGTTTATGTTCCGCGACGAGTATTACACCAAAGAACAAAGCCAATTTAAAGGGCTGGCAGAATGCATTATCGGTAAACATCGCAACGGACCAACAGGGCGTATATTTCTAACCTTTATGGGACAATTTACTCGTTTTGAAAATGCCGCCTACATCCCAGAATCAGCAAGCAACACAGAATAATTGATTAACCATCCTTAATTTGAGTTAAAACTATGCCACACGATAAAAGAGTACAAGGGTTTACCCTATTAGAACTAATGGTTACCGTTGCCATTATGGCAATCATGGCGGCTGTTGCTTTTCCTAGTATGCGCGATTTTGTTTCCAATTCGCGCTTAGTGAATCGCTCAGAGCAAATTGCTAATGCGTTCCGCTTTGCACGAACCGAAGCTGTTCGCATGAATACCCCTGTTTTGCTATGTGGCGTTCTTATTAGAAAAGATGGACGGAATACTGGTGTTTGCGATGAAACAAAAATCAGCGATGGTATTTTGATTTTTGCCGATAAAGATAGAAATGGCATTTATGATGCTAAAATAGATTCTGCATTAAGAACTGTTACATTAAATGGTCCCAATATCTCAGCAAATAATAAGATGAGCGTCAAAACTGAAATTTGCGATCTTGCAGGTACTGTTTGTAGTGCATCACCATCCAATATGTTTGTTTTTTTACCTAATGGTTCATTTGGTTATAGAAAAACAGCAGCTTCTTCATCTCCTGCAAGTAATTATGCGGGTTTTGTTAATCAATACGAATTCGGCTCGAAATATGTTCGTTTAGCCGTTAAAGATGCAAGTAGAACCAATTCTCCCGTTAGATATGCATTAATTACGCCAATGGGTAATACAAGCACATGTGGTTCTTCTGCTTCTGCAAAAGATGCACTCTCGGGTGATTTAGTTAAATTCTGCACTAAATAGAAATTTTATTTTTCTTGGATTTAGACCATGATTTCAAAAAAAATGTACACTCCAGCTTTCGCAAAAAAGAAAAACATTCAGGGCTCAACACTTGTTGAAGTAATTGTTTCTGTTATTTTACTAACTTTAGGTTTGTTGGCACTTATGGCAACCCAATTACGTTCGGTTTCTGGATTAACTGAAGCTGAAAATAAGAGTTTAGTTTCACAAAGCACAGAAGCATTAGCAGAATCTATGCTAATGAATGGGACTTTAGTCAAAACATCAAGCGGAAATTACTATCATAGTTATACATCTTATATTACTCCACCAACACCAATTACTGCAAGTAGTACTCAACCATTTTCACCAACAATAGGGACTGAGTACACAAAAAACTCAATAAAAGATGAGTATAAAAAACAATTTGAATATGAATTATATAAAAATCTTATTGAACCAGAATCTTCTACAGTCTCTTCTGTTTTCTATACTATCTGTTTAGATGAAAATGAGCCCGCGCAGCCTACTCTGGATAGTTCAGGGAAAAGTATGAATGCTAACTGCAGCAAATCTGATGGAACTTATACAACCATTAAAGTAGTATGGCGTTCAGAAAGTACAAAGGATCGCTTTAATGATTACAGCTATGTATTACGAGTAGCAAACTAAGTAATAAATAAAAGGTTTTAATTATGAAAACAATGCAAAATATTTCGTTTTTGTCTTCTCGTAGAAATTTGGGTTTCACTTTGATAGAATTTTTAGTTGCTAGTGCATTGGCATTGATTGTTATTAGTGCTGCAGGCAGTACTTATCTCATTACACGCAAACTCAGCAATAGCGCACAAAAACGTTTAGATACACAACAAAACTTACGTAATGCAGCTTCGAGTATTACGCGCGATGCACGTAATACGGGCTCGTTTGGTTGTTATAGTTCTGCAATTAGCGGTAATAAATTTGATTTTAATGATTTTGCTGATGCAGAAAAAAGACTTATTGCTATTACAGATAATGCTGATGGTAGTGGTCAGTATAGCGGGTTTGGTATAAAAGTTTTAGACGCAGGTACTGATTGTGCTGGAGCAGGCATTAATACAACGGGGTTATCCAATATAAAAGGTGGTGTTCTTTTCATTTATGGTAAAGATTCAGCTAGCGTTGCTATTAACAATGCAACCAATACTACGAAAATTTCTGACGCACAACTACCTGAATTAAATCAAACTATTGCAGCAAATTCTGCAAGAGCAAAAAACACACTTGTATTAAGTAGTTGTTCTTATGCGTTCGCAACACATGCAACAAATCAAAATCCTCCAAACTTTGACTTAGATAATCAGTCTGGTAAGGTTGCTAATCTAGGCACGAATAAAGGAGAATTCACATTAAGCAAACTATATGCTGCCGCATACCTTGTTGCAACTATTAATAATGTGCCAAGTTTATTGCGTTATGATTTAGATGCAGAAGGAAAATGGCAAGGTCCTCAGTTATTGGTTCAAAATGTAACAAATATTGAATCACAGTTTATCTATGTAAAAGACTGTAAAAATTATTCTACTAATATCAATGATCATAATAAGGAGAAATTTGTTTTTACAGACAATGCATTAACTACCGATGGAAAACTAAAAGGTTTACCTGCTGGGTTAAGATTAACGCTTAGCTATAGATATCCCAATGCAACAAGCGATACCCCATATATTATTAATGCAACCATTCGTGCAGGTAATGTATGTTCTAAAATCTTTCCTGTATAACAGAATATTAATTTAGGAGCAAACATGAAGAACAGATATAATCAAGGTGGTTTTTCCTTGTTCATTGTTATGGTAATTATGTTGGTTATTGCATTGCTGGTTATTGCAACAAGCCAATCATCAAATACTGAAATGCGAATGAGTACAAATGAAGAAGATAGAAAATATGCTGTTTCTCTTGCTGAGCAAGGTTTGCTAGATGCTGAAGC
>CAUVGV010000194.1:0-4313 GCA_963551505.1 uncultured Kingella sp. | reverse complement strand
TCCCGCATCATCGGCAGCCTGAAAATCCAACGTTCAATTAGGTAAGAACCCAAAACCTTGTTAAAATGCGCCACTTTGCATTTTCAGGCTGCCTCAGCCGTTCATTATTCCAAAATCCAACGCACACCATGAAGACCAACCTACTCAACTACAACCTAAACGGCTTAACCGACCATTTCGCGCAAATGGGCGAAAAACCCTTTCGCGCCAAGCAAGTGATGCGTTGGATACACCAAAGCGGCGCGCAAACCTTCGACGAAATGACCGACCTTGCCAAAGCCCTGCGTGCCAAGCTGGAAGACAACGCCGTTATCGGCATCCCCGCGCTGATGACTTCGCAAGAAAGCCGCGATGGCACGCGCAAATGGCTGTTGGATGTGGGCACAGGCAACGGCGTGGAAACCGTGTTCATCCCCGAAGCCGAGCGTGGCACGCTGTGCATCTCGTCGCAAGTGGGCTGCGCTTTGGAATGCACGTTTTGTTCCACAGGGCGGCAAGGCTTCAACCGCAATCTCACCGCCGCCGAAATCATTGGGCAGCTTTGGTGGGCAAACAAAGCGCTTGGCGTAACGCCCAAAAACGAGCGCGTGATTTCCAATGTGGTGATGATGGGCATGGGCGAGCCGATGGCGAACTACGATAATGTCATCACCGCGCTTTCCATTATGTTAGACGACCACGGCTACGGGCTGAGCCGCCGCCGCGTAACCGTGTCCACATCGGGCATGGTGCCACAAATGGATAGATTAAAAGACGATATGCCCGTTGCCCTTGCCGTGTCGCTGCACGCATCCAACGACAAAGTGCGCGATGAAATCGTGCCGCTGAACAAAAAATATCCGCTCAAAGAGCTGATGGCCGCCTGCAACCGCTATCTTGCCAAAGCCCCGCGCGATTTCATCACGTTTGAATATGTGATGCTGGATGGCGTAAACGACAAACCTGAACACGCGCGCGAATTGGTGCAACTGGTTAAAGATACGCCGTGCAAGTTCAACCTTATCCCGTTCAATCCTTTCCCTAATTCAGGCTACGAGCGATCTAGCAACAAAAATATCAATATTTTCAAAGAAATTTTAATGGAAGCCGACTTGGTTACCACTGTTCGCAAAACACGCGGCGACGACATCGATGCCGCGTGTGGGCAGTTGGCGGGCCAAGTGCAAGACAAAACCAAACGCCAAGCAAAATGGCAACGAATTTATGTGGAGACCCATAATCATGTTTAAACAACGTTTATCCCGCTTTGTAGTGATGTGTGCAACCGCTTGCGTGTTGGCAGGCTGCGTATCCGAAAATCCGCAGTTCACCGAATTTAAGCCCGAAAGCAAAAGCGAAAAACGTAAAAACAACGCCCGCATCAAAACCGAGCTGGCGATTCAATACACGCAAAACCGCGACTATCGCGCTGCCGTGCAAGCCATTGACGGCGCAATTCAAGACGACCCCAACTTTGAAATCGCGTGGCTGATTCGCGCCCAAGTGTATCAACACCTGAAAGTGTACGATAAAGCCGAAGAAAACTTCCGCCACGCGCTGTCTATGAAGCCCGATAGCGCGGAAATCAACAACAACTATGGCTGGTTCATCTGCGACGCGCTCAAACGCCCCAACGATGCGATTGCCTATTTTGACAAAGCCCTCGCCGACCCCACTTACCCCAGCCCCGAAATCGCCAATATGAACAAAGGCATTTGCTCTGCCCGCGCGGGGCAAATTGCGATGGCGGAAACCTATTTTGAACGCGCGCTGCAACTGAACCCTGATTTTGTGCCCGTGTTTAAAGAACGCGCTCGCGCGCATTTGCAGCAGCATAAAAATGCAGTGGCAGATAAAGAGTTCCGCCGCTATCAAAGCCGCGTAGATAGATTAAGCGCGGACGATTTGCTGCTGGGCTGGAAAATCGCCAAAGCCAACAACGAAATGCAGGCGGCTTCTGAATATGAAGCACAATTGCGCATGAATTATCCCTATTCCCCAGAGCTGGAAGCGGTTGGCGGCAAGGGGGATGATGAGTAATGAGCAAGGCATCTAAAAAACACACCGAAACCGATAACCCGAGCAACAAGGCCGCCGATTTGGGCATTTTGCTGCGCGCCAAGCGTGAGCAAAAACAGCTTTCCATCGGCGAAGTGTCCGAACGCTTGAAATTGCCCGCACGCCAAATTGAAGCCTTGGAAAACGGCGACTACAACAGCTTGCCCGAGCCTGTGTTTGTGCGCGGATTTTTGCGCAGCTATGGGCGTTTTCTGAATTTAGAAGAATCCACGCTGAACGATGCGCTGGAAAACGTTGTGCCCAGCGAAAAAGTGCGCAAAGCCATTCAACGCGATGGCAGCCTGAATTTTGCCAACGAAACGCCCAAACGTCCGTTTCCCACTTGGATTTTTGGCATTATCGGTGTCGCCATCATTGGCTTTGGCGTGTACAAATGGCAAACCAAATCGCAAACGGAACACGCCAACGCCAAGCAAGAAGCGGAAAGCAAACCGCTGATTGCCAGCGAAACCGCCAAGCCCGCGCTGGATAACCCCAATGTGGTGGTGAAACCGATGACCGCCAGCGACACGCAAACGCAAACCGCCACCCCAGCCAGCGCGCCCGCAGGCGTGGCAGGCGAATTGGTGATTAACGCGCGTTATCGCACCATGCTCACCGTTACTAACGCCAAGGGCGAAGTGTTGATTAACGAGATTGTGCCCGCGCGCAGCGAGCATCGTTTCCAAAATGGTGCGCCGTTTGAAGTGCGGCTGGGCTATGCCAGCGGCTCAACGGCAACGTTTGGCGGCGAGCCGATTGACATGAACGCCGCGCGTAAAAATGGCAAAACGGCGACCTTTACTGCTGGGGCTTCTGCGCCGCAGTAAAGTTTGCGCCGATAAGGCAGCCTGAAAAACTGTTGCGCTGTTGCTGGCGCGGGATGCGTTTTCAGGCTGCCTTTGCTGAAAAAGCCGTTCATCCGCGCATCCATAGGCAGCCTGAAAACTTGAAACGACCTTTTCCATTCAATCCGCATTATTCCCACCACCCTTTTCAGGCTGCCTCCTCCATCATAGGCAGCCTGAAACCCAGTTCAACCAAGTAAACATCACGCACACACACCATGAAACCCATCCGCCGCGCCACCCATCAAGTCCAAATTGACCACATCACCGTGGGTTCAGACCACCCCGTGGTAATTCAATCCATGACCAACACCGACACCGCCGATGCCGCCGCCACCGCGCAGCAAGTGAAAGAGCTAGCAGACGCAGGCTCGGAAATGGTGCGGATTACCGTGAACTCGCCCGAAGCCGCCAGCCAAGTTGCCGAAATCCGCCAACGGCTGGACGACATGGGCTGCGCCGTGCCGCTGATTGGCGATTTCCACTTCAACGGCGAACGCCTGCTCGCCGAGTTTCCCGATTGCGCCCGCGCCTTGTCCAAATACCGCATCAACCCCGGCAACGTGGGCAAGGGCGCGAAGGGCGATGAGAAATTCGCCTACCTTATCCGCACCGCCGCCGAACACAACAAAGCCGTGCGCATCGGCGTGAACTGGGGTTCGCTAGACCAAAGTCTCGCCAAAAAAATGATGGACGAAAACCTTGCATCCGTCGCGCCCAAAACGCCTGAGGAAGTGATGAAAGAAGCGTTGATTGTGTCGGCGTTGCAATCGGCGCAAAAGGCGGTGGATTTGGGGCTGCCTGAAAACAAGATTATTTTGTCGTGCAAGGTGTCTAATGTGCAGGATTTGATTACCGTGTACCGTGATTTGGCGGCGCGTTGCCGCTATCCCCTACATCTGGGGCTAACCGAAGCGGGCATGGGCAGCAAGGGCATTGTGGCGAGTCCCGCCGCGCTGTCAGTGCTGTTGCAAGAGGGCATTGGCGACACCATTCGCATCTCGCTCACGCCCGAGCCCAATAGCTCGCGCACGCAGGAAGTGATTGTGGCGCAAGAGATTTTGCAAACTATGGGGCTGCGCTCGTTCACGCCGATGGTTACCGCTTGCCCCGGATGCGGGCGCACCACCAGCACGGTGTTTCAAGAATTGGCGCGGGATATTCAGCAATATCTGCGCGAGCAAATGAGCGTGTGGCGTTGGCAATATCCGGGGGTGGAGAATTTGAATGTGGCGGTGATGGGCTTCGTGGTCAATGGGCCGGGCGAGAGCAAGCTGGCGGATATTGGCATTTCGCTGCCTGGCACGGGCGAAACGCCTGTTGCGCCTGTATATGTGGATGGCGAGCGCAAGGTTACGCTTAAAGGCGACAATATGGCGGCGGAATTTTTGGCGATTGTGAAAGAATATGTGGAGGCAAATTATGGCG
>CAUVGV010000193.1:0-4327 GCA_963551505.1 uncultured Kingella sp. | reverse complement strand
TGAGCGTATCGGACAGGGATTTGCCGTACACGGCTTCGGCAATGCTGTAAGGCGATGGCGGGACGAAAGCCCAAAGTGTTTTCTTTTTATCTGATTTTTTAGCATTCGGTTGCTCAATGCTGTAACGCTGATACCAAGAAAAATCGTCAATCCATGCGTCTAAATTGGCGAAATAGTCGGCGGGCAGAAATTCTTGGTAATAAGTCAATGCCATACGCCCCGGCGTGGCAGAATCGAGCATAATCAGGGAGATTTGTTCGTGCTCTTTCAATTCTGCCTGATAGCCTTGCAGTTTCTGTATGAGGATTCGCTCAGCAGCACGCCCGATATTGACAGACCAATCGGGGGACGGCTGTTCAGATGATGTTTGTGATGAAAATTCATCGGGATTTTCAGCCGCACTTAGATCCAGATTATCCCAATCAATTTCGCTAGAAATATCTTTCATCGGCGACGGAATGGGTTTGCCGCTGATTGCCCATGCGACGGTAACTTGGTCGCCGTTTCGGATGCCTTGACGGGAAATCAACCAACGCAGCGCGCTGTGTGCCTTGGCGGACACGTCTGCCGATACGCTGGCGGCTTCTTCAGCGGTAGCAAAACGCCCGCGAAAGGTGTAGCCCGCTGTATCGTTGGAAGAAATCAGCTTGGCTTTATCGCCCGTGTGGCGCAATTTGGCGGGGTGCATGGTGGAAATGACGGCTTCCTTGCCCTGCACCAAGCAAAAACCTTTTTCGGCTTTTTCTGAAGCGGCGTAATCCGCCCAAGATTGCTGTATGGTTTTGTCCGTCCAAGTTTGGCTGTGTACGTCGCCCGCAATTTCCACCTGCCAGCAAACCAATGCCGAACCGAATTCGATTTCGCCTTTAGTTTTGGGTAGCACCGAGAAAATCGACGGTGCATCGCCTTCTGTTTCCCATTTGTTCAACACTTTGCCCTCCGAATCAAGCGGAAATATGCCCGCTTCCACCAGATCAGCAACCACCCGACCTTTGGCAACATAGTTCAACACAGCCTGCACTTTGGGATGTGTAAAGGGCGATTCGCACCATGCTTTGAGTTGTTTCAGGTAGCCGTCAAAATAGGCTTTCTTTTCGCCGCCGTAATCGGCGTAATCATTGGCAACATATTGGATTTTGTCGGCAAGCGGATGCGGAGCTTCGCCGCTAGTGCGGTTTTCAGACGACTCGGTGGCAGGCAGCAGAATCGCCGTTTTCGGCGGCATAACGCGAGCCGTCTGGAAATTGCCCTGACCGTCAATCACGATAACGATATGCGCGTTTTGGATGGTATGCCCGACCGGCGTCAGCGGCTCGGCATCATCGGTAACCCCCTGTTCCAAAATGCTTTCATACGTCCGATAAAGTTTCTGCATCCAGCTCATAATCCCAGCTCCTTGGCTTCATCTTCCACAGGCTTGACGTTTTCGCCGCGCTTGAACGGTTTTTCAGGCTGCATTTTGCGGATAAATCGGGTTTTCAGACGACCTTCTGTATCGTCGATGCTTGGAAACTCAATCACACCGTTTTGCATATTCGCCATCCAAAAACGGCTGACCAATTCGGGCTTTCCGGTTTCTTCGGGATAGCCGAAACTATGGAACATCAGGCCAAAATCCAAATTATCGATTTCATCGTAAAACCCTTCGCCTTCGCCGAAAGTGCACGGCTCGACATAGCCTTGGCAATCGCGCGTGCCGAGAAAAATATCCTGCCGCCCGCCGCGTTCCAACATTCTTCTGGCAATGGCGATATGTTAGCCAAAATTGCGGTCGCCTGCCAATTCTTCCCAATACTCATTCCATTCAAAATGGGCTTCTACTTGGTATTCCACGTCCTGCAAAAAGGTGTAAATCGCCAAAGTGTTGCCACCGTTCCAGTCCAGCGGTTTGGTGGATTTGCTTTGGGTGCGAATGGGCTTCATTACGCGGATGCGATCGATGCACCAAATCAACGTGGGTTTCCAATAGATGCTTTTGACAATGCCTTTAATAGCTTCGTATGTCGGCACTTGGTAGCTGAATTTTTCGCCACCGATTTTGGTAACGGGGTCTGTAAACAAGGCTTGCCGCCCCCATACACGGAAACTGATTTTGCTGTCCATATTGCTCCTTAAGATATATAGCAAGTCATTTCGCTTGTCTTATCTAAAGACAAGCCGAATTCATTGCTGTAATGACATTCATCTAGATAATAAATGCCCGAACCTTTAATAGTTTCATAAATTGCATTTTCATCTTGTAATTGTTCCCAAACTTTTGGGAAAACATTCACGCTGTAACGCTGGGCTTTTTGCAAAGTGCGGTACATTTCTTTTGGATTCCATTCGCCACAGAGTTTGGCAATGAGCTCCGCGCCTTCGCCATACGGCACAATCACGGCGTGTGTCGGCGCGTCTATGGCTTGGAAAGCGCGCCCTGCACTTTTGAAGGATTGCATCAGCAACGGCAATGGTTTGCTTCTTTTATTGTTTTTTTCACCATAAGGATTCAGCGCGTTATCGCTCAACCAATCCAGCAGTGAACCTGTTGCGCTGTTTTTAATGGAATACGCCATTTCATCACTGCGCTGGTAAAAATAGTATTCAAAATAACGCTGCATGGCGGCAGGCTGCAAAATATTCTGTCCGGCAAAATCGCGAAACACGCGTTCGGCATGGGTTTTGCCTGCCTGAATATCCGGTAATATCCGCATAAAATCCTGTTCTTGCAAATTCAACACCCACACCTGCCCTTTGCCTTCTTTCTCGCCGTGCCGGTTGCAACGCCCCGCTGCTTGGGCAATGCTATCCAGCCCGCCCAAGGCACGAATCACGCAAGCCATTGAAATATCCACGCCTGCTTCAATTAACTGGGTGCTAATGCAGATAACGGGTTGTTTGTTTTCCAGACGAGCTTTGATGGTGTCAAAAATTGCTTTGCGGTGCGCCGCGCATTGGTGGGTACTTAAATGAAACAAGGCCTCGGGCGGCACGTTCTGCCTTTGGCAATATTGATAAAGCTCTTGCGCCCATTTTTTGGTATTGACGATAAATAGGCAGCTTTGAGTCGTCTGAAACTGTTCCAGCAAAAACGCGCCCGCTTCATCCACATTCCAGCCGCCTGCTTTTTCGTTGAATCGGATTTTTACGCGCGACAAATCAGCAAACAATTTGTCCAAATCCTGATGCTTGCCCATGATTTCGGCATTTGCAGGCTGCTTTAACAAACCTCGTGCAGCAATGCTTTCCCTTTTGCCTTCAGAGAAGTTCTGCAAGCCCGACTCGCCGAGCAAAGGCTGCGTCGCCGTGCACAAAACCGCCGTACTTTTGCCAAACGTCGTCAACCAGTTCAGTACATTGCAAAACAAATGTACGCATTTCACGGGCAGGGTTTGGATTTCGTCAAAAATCAAGACGCTATTTGTCATCGGGTGGATATGGCGCGCGCCGCGCGTACCGCCGCCGAACCACGCATCTAGAAACTGCACCATCGTGGTGAAGACAATGGGTTTATCCCAGTTTTCTGACAGCAGTTTGTCCTGCCAGCTTTGCTTTTCGGGTTCTAGATTAGAATGATGTTCCAGTACCCAATCTTCACCAAGAATTTCACGCACGGCTTGGGCATTTTGGTCGATGATAGAAGTGTAGGGAATGATGTAGATGATGCGATCGAGATGGTGTTTTTGCGCGTGATGCAGAGCATAGCGTAGGCTGGCCAATGTTTTGCCGCCGCCAGTCGGCACGGTCAGCGTATAAATGCCTTGAGAATCGGATGCTCTTTTTAGGCAGTCGCTGGAAATTCGACCGCGTATCTCGTCAATAGGATAACGGTTTTGAAAACCTGCTAATTTGGCTTCCACTTGATCAATCGCCGTTTGCCAATCAGGTTTTTCCGTCAAGCGGCGGACGTCTTTTTGCGCTTCCCGCTCAAAATCCGAGCTGTTGATACGGTCGGCATCAATCAGGCAGCTAAACAGGAAACGGGTCAGACAGCCAAGATAAAATTCTTTGATTTTACTGTTGGTCGTTTGGTTAGAAAGAATCGGTTTCACCACATTCAGCAGGCTGCGAATCAGGTTTTCTCCTGCCAATTCATGTGCTTTTTGCAGAACAGCTTCATCGGCATTTTGCTCGCATTCCGCCAAATGTGTCAGTTCATCAGTTTTATTAAACCGCTCAATCCATTTCGGATTACCTTCACCGTTCAAACAGTCAATCAAGCCTTCACCGTGATGGGAGGCAATGCACAAGCCCAGCATTTGTCCGAATAATTCGCCAATGCCCTGTGCCGCGCCGAATTTTCTCAATTCGCGGTAAACCCATTGCGCGCCGGCGGTGGAATGATCCA
>CAUVGV010000192.1:0-4333 GCA_963551505.1 uncultured Kingella sp. | reverse complement strand
CAAGAAGCGTGCTTGGTAGATTGCCATGAGCGGACCAAGACCCATAGACACAGTTGGGAATTGCCAGAAATCAGGCATTAAGTGTGGGTGTGGGTAAGAAGGCAAGCCGTCGGTAAAGACTTCTTGGCGCAGGTTGTCTAGTTGTTCATCGCTCAAACGGCCTTCAACATAAGCGCGGGCATAAATACCGGGCGCAGAGTGCCCTTGCATGAATACCAAATCGCCTTCTACGCCATCGCCTTTGGCTTTCCAGAAGTGGTCGAAACCTACGTCATACAATGTTGCGGCAGACAGGAATGAACCGATGTGTCCACCCAGTTCCAAACCTTTGTGTTGCGCGTTAACTACCATCGCGGCGTTGTTCCAGCGAACAGCGGCACGAATGGCGTGTTCCAGATTATGATCACCGGGCATGGCAACTTGTTTGCTGGTTGGGATGGTGTTTTGGTAAGGGGTGTTGATACCTGCGGGTACATTTACGCCTTCATCTTTGGATGTGCCCAAAAGCTGTTCCAACAAGAAACGTGCGCGATCAACGCCTTCGTTTTCCACCACTGAGCGAATTGCATCAACCCATTCCTTGGTTTCAATGGGATCGACGTCGTTTACTGCGTTGTAGGTTTGAGACATGGTGTCTATCCTTCCTGTTGTGAAGTTAAAACCCCGCTTGTGATGAGATTAAAACTTCGGTTGTAAAAGCGTCATTTTGTTTTAAAGATGCTGCAAAAGCACCCTTTCATGACACGAACATAAAACATCGGAATTGTAGCGTTAATGGGGTTGAATAGCAAACTTAGGCAGCCTGAAAGTTTGTCTTGCATCATAAAACATGGGATATATTTTTCAGGCTGCCTAAATGGGGAATTTTTGTTGCTATTGTGTGATTAGGCGTGGCAAAATTTTTACCTTTTAGCGGGCGCGATGGGCGTTGTTATTATGAATAAGCTGGTTCCTACTTTTCATATTTTGTCGCAACTGGGTATGTTTTTTGCCTTGTTGATTTTGATGCCAACAGTGGTGTCGTATGTGTATGAAGATGATGCGTTTCCTGTTTTTTGGCACACGGCGGCGATTTCTGAATTATTATTTTTTTTGATTTGGCTGTTATGCCGCAAACGGCAGCATGAATTGCGCCCGCGTGATGGGTTTTCGCTGGTGGTGATGCTGTGGCTGGGCTTTGCCTGCATTGCGGCGTTGCCGTTTTATTATTATTTCCCTGAAATGTCGTTTACCGATGCGTTTTTTGAAGCGATGAGCGGGCTAACGACAACGGGCGCAACGGTGATTTCGGGTTTGGATACCTTGCCGCCGTCTATCAATTTTTGGCGGCATATGCTCAACTGGCTGGGCGGCATGGGGATTATTGTGCTGGCAGTGGCGATTTTGCCGATGTTGGGCGTGGGGGGGACGCAATTATTTAAAGCGGAGATTGCGGGCGTGCATAAAGACAAAACATCGCCGCGCATTTCGCAAACCGCCAAGCAGCTTTGGGAATTTTATTTGGCGTGCACGCTGTGGATTATGATTGCGCTGCATTGGGCGGGGATGGGGTGGTTTGACGCGGCGTGCCATGCGATGTCGGCTTTTGCGTTGGGTGGATTTTCTACGCATGATGACAATATTGCGTTTTTCAATTCGCCTGCGATTGAATGGGTGATTATCGTGGCAACGCTGTTGGGCGGCATCAATTTTGCCAACCATTTTGCAGCGTTGCGGCAAAAATCGTTGCGCCATTATTGGCAAGATGAAGAATTTCGCACCATGATTTTGTTGCTGGTGGGCAGCATTGTGGTAGTTTCTTTGTATTTGAGTTATAAGGATTTTTACTCGCTGCCCGATGCGTTTCGGTTTGTTACGTTTAATTATGTTTCCATTGGTTTGGCGAGCGGGTTTTCTAACGCGGATTTTGCGACTTGGCCGTTGATTGCTTCGCTGTGGATGTTTTTTTTGGCGAATATTTTGGCGAACACGGGTTCAATGGGCGGCGGGGTGAAATTGGTGCGGATTTTGGCGTTATGCAAAATTCTGAAGCGTGAGATGACGCTGTTGCAGCATCCGAATGCGGTTCATGTGGTGAAAGTGAACGGGCATAAGCTGTCTGACCATGTGGCGATGGCGATTGCGGCGTTTGTGTTTGTGTATTTTTGCACGGTTACGCTGTTTACGTTTGCTTTGATGATTTCGGGGCTGGATTTGGTGAGCGCGCTGACGGCGGTGATTGCGTGCATTACCAACGCGGGGCCAGGGTTGGGCGTGGTGGGCCCGAGCCATGATTACACGGTGTTGAACACGGCGCAAAAATGGATTTGCGCGGTGGTGATGCTGCTGGGGCGGTTGGAGATTTTTACGGTGTTGATGTTGTTTACGCCTGCTTATTGGCGTAAATGATTGTTAAAACGAAACGTGCAGGGCAGGGCACACGTTGTGCAAATCCAACAATTATCATTATACAAATGAAATGTTTGCGGGGTTTGGTGTGATTTTGCTAGACGGTAAATGTAAACATGGGCAGAATGCGCCAAGTTGGCGTTGTTGGATGGCTTGGTGAACAACGTTGTTTTTTGTTAAACATATCTGTGAGGTAAATAAAATGGCTCAATCTAAAATTGATGTTAGCGGCATGACCAGCAAACAAGACGGCGACCGCTTGGTGGAAGCCACCAGCAATGTGGCAGGCGTGCGTTTTGTGAATGCGAACCATGAGGGCGGTTATGTGGTGGTTACGCATACGGATGATTTTGACCCTGCGGCTTATAAGGCTGCGGTGAATGCGGCTGGGTTTAGCGCGTAATGTTTGAATGATAAAAACGGTTTCAGGCTGCCTGAGACCGTTTTTTTGTTGGGGGTAGGGCAGCCTGAAATCTTATCTGCCCCGCAAAAAAACCGTTTGGCGGGATGGCAAACGGTTTTATTTTTCAGGCTGCCTTTGAGTGTTTGCAAAGGCAGCCTGAAAATATGGTACAGCTAAAAATGTTGGCAAACTTCGTTGGCAACCGATGGCGTGTTGGCGGTTTGCCAACATCTTGGCAACAGCCATGCTGTGTTTGATAAATCATTTGGCGATGAGCCGCCGCCGCACCATTTGGGTTTCGGGCTGCCTAAACTGTGTGCGCAGCAAAGCTGTACACCCTACGGCTGGGGTTTTCAGGCTGCCTCCATTTTCAGGCTGCATTTTTCTGCGCTAACACGCGCTCTACGGTATCCACGATGGCTTGCGTTTGTGCGTCAATTTCAATGTTGATGCAATCGCCCACTTGGCGGCTGCCAAATAGGGTGCGTTGTAGGGTTTCGGGGATAAGGTGGACGTTAAATTCGTGTGCGGTTACGTCGCCGATGGTGAGGCTGCATCCGTCTAGCCCGATAAAGCCTTTGGGCAGGATGTAGGCTGCGAGCGATGGGGGCAGCCTGAAATAGAGGGTGCGGTTGTGTGCGTTTTGTTCTATGCGGCTGATGGGGGTGGTGGCGATGATGTGCCCGCTCATGACGTGCCCGCCGATTTCGTCGCCAAAGCGGGCGGCGCGTTCTAAATTGACGCTGTCGCCTGTTTTCAGGCTGCCTAGGTTGGTTTTGGCGAGTGTTTCTGCCATTAAATCGAAGGTGGCTTGGTTGCCGTTGATTTGGGTGATGGTGAGGCAGCAGCCATTGTGGGCGACGGATGCGCCGATTTGTAGGTCGTGTGCCATGTGTTCGGGCAGGGCGACGGTGTGGCTGCGGAAGTCTGCGCTGGGTTGGTGGATGTGGACGATTTTGCCTGTGCCTTGCACGATGCCTGTAAACATGGGGATTCCTTGTGGTGGGGTGGATTGGGGGTGGGATTTTAGCATTTTTGTGAGATGGGGTTTCAGGCTGCTTTGGGGGGTGATTAGGCAGCCTGAAACATGGTTTGATAAGGCTAAAAAGGTGGTGCCGTGCTTCGGTTAATGTTTCTGATGGATTAACCTTTGTGCCTTATCGCGGCGCGGGCGACTTACTTTCTTTGCTTCGCCAAAGTGTGAACCTGCATTCATTGTCCACACGATAGATTTCACGCCCTAAAAACATGGCTACGGTGTTGCAAATGCTCGCAAGGTATTTAACCTTGCTGTGCTTTGCGCCTTGCATCCATGCTTTTATGACGCAAAATCTATTCGTGTGGACAATGAATACAGGTTCAAAGCAAAAGAAAGGCGACCCCGACGTGCAGGTTCGCTGCGCGAACTTCCCTCACTCCACATCCTTTTTTCGGCGCGTGCGAACTAGCCGCGCTGCGCGCGTCGTCGAACAAGCGCACGCTTTTTCCGGCATATAGGACAAAAAAGGTGCTATTTCCAAGGACAAATTTCTTATTGGACAA
>CAUVGV010000191.1:0-4438 GCA_963551505.1 uncultured Kingella sp. | reverse complement strand
ACATTTGTCAAACACTCGCCGAAGTCTGCGAAAAAATCGCCCAATTTGAAGCCAAGCATCTTTTGTTTGTGGCTTTATCGCCATCGCGCTTTACCCACAATCCAGCGGCGCAACGATTTCTATATTGCGGTCGTGGAAGGCATCCAGCGTGCCGCGGTGTCCGATGCTGATGATGATGCTTTGGGGCAGGCGTTGGCGGATTAGGGTGTAGAGGTGGGCTTCGGTGGGTTCGTCGAGCGCGGAGGTGGCTTCGTCCAGTAGGATAAGCTGGGGTTGCGACAGCAGCACGCGGGCAAAGCCGATGCGTTGTAGCTCGCCAGGGGAAAGGATGTGTTGCCAGTCTTGCTCTTCGTCTAGCCGCTCGGCAAGCTGGGGCAGCAGGCAGTCGTTTAGCGTGGCAATTAGGGTTTCGTTGCTGGCTTGGATGTTGGGGTAGCACAAGACGTGTTTCAGGCTGCCTTGGGGGACGTAGGGGCGTTGCGGGATAAAGAGCGTGTGGCGTTTTTCAGGCTGCCATACGTTGCCGCTGCTGCCAAACGCCCATAGCCCTGCCAGCATGCGCAGGGTGGTGGTTTTGCCGCAGCCTGATGGGCCTTTAATCAGCAGGCTTTGCCCTGCGGCAGCCTGAAAATTGAGGTTATCCAGCAGGATGTCGCCGTTGGCGCGGTGCACGGTTACGTTTTGGATTTTCAGGCTGCCTTGGCTGATTTGGCGTTGCGGCTGCTGGCTGTGGTGTGGCTCTTCCATGCTGGTCATAAAGCCGTATAGCCGTTCTAGGCGGGCGCGATAGACGGTGAAGCGTCCGTAGAACAGGCGGAAAAATGACAGCGCTTGTTGCAAGCGGGCGAAGGCTTGCACGGTTTGCTGGATGTCGCCGAGCTTGATTTGCCCTGCAAACAGGCGCGGGGCTTGCAACAGAATGGGGAAGAGTTTGATGCCGCTGGAAAACATATCGTTAAAGCCGCCGAGCAACACGCTTTGGCGGGCGATGCGCCATTTGTTGCGGATGATGGCGGCAAAGCGTTGGTTGAGCGATTGTTGTTCCTGCGCTTCGCCGCCGTAAAAGGCAACGGATTCGGCGTGGTCGCGGATGCGGATAAGCGAATAGCGGTAGTCGCCGTTGAGTTTTTCGTTTTCATAATTGTGATGAATAAGTGGTTTGCCTATCCACATTGCAACAAAGGTGGCGAGAATCACGAAAATAAACACGAAATACACGATGCCATGCGGAATATTGATGCCAAACACCGTCAGCACGCCCGCCAAGCCCCATAACACAATGGCAAATTCCAGCGAGGTGAGCACGGAGTTGAGCATCCCGCGCACAAATTCAATGGTGGAGACGATGAAATCTTGCGCGTCTTGCTGGATACGCTGGTCAATATTGTCGGGGGTGTGGCGTTTGCTTTGCAGGCGGTAGTAGTTTTTGTCGCTGAGCCAGCGTTGAATCAGCACCGCGTTGAGCCGCTCGCTCCATTTAATCGCAATGGCTTGGTCAAAAAAATCGTTTACCGCGCCGTTAAACGCGCGCAGCAGCACCACGGCGGCATTCATGGCGGCAAACAGCCAAAACGCGCTGGCGTTCATGTCTTGCATGGAGGTGTAAAGCCCACTGGTCATAAAGGTGCTGAACACGTTGAGCCGCACTTCGGTGAGCAGTAGCACAATCATGGCGGAAATCATCAGCAGGGCGCGGCGGGCGGTTTTTTTGTCCAAACATGGGCGCAGGACGTGCCAAAATTCGCGCCCGAAGCGGGTGTATTTGAGCAGCCAAACCACGATGATTAGGATAAGGGCGACGCTGACAAAGGTTTGCAGCAGCCAGATGGGGGGGGCGAGCAGTTCTTGCTGCCATTTGGGGAGCTTTGTGGGCATGATGGGAATGGGGGTGTTGGAAATGGAGTTTCAGGCTGCCTAAACAAGGCAGGATAAGGCAGCCTGAAACGCTAAAAACACAAGGTGGTGTCCTAAAAGATATGCTGTTCTCTTTCCTGCTGACAGGCAAAAAAGGCAGCCTGAAAACGCTTTATTCCTGTTTTCAGGCTGCCTTGCTCATTCAATTAAAACGAATAATCCGCTTTCAACCAGAACGTGCGCGGCATGCCAACCACGGCGAAGCTGCGGTCGTATTGCCCGCGTTGCACTTGCCAGTAATTTCGGTTGAACACGTTTTCCACCGCGCCGCTCACGGTGAGCGTGTTGCGCTCGCCGAATTTTTTGGCATAGCGCGCGCCGATGTCCACCAGCGTGTAGCTGGGGAACGCGTATTTTTTCTGGCTGTCTTGATACGATTTGCCGTAATACTGCACGTTGGCATTCAGCGTTAAATCTTGCGCAAACGGCGTATCCCATTCAATGCCCGCTTTGGCAATCACGCGCGGGCTGGCAACTTGCACACCGTTAATCAGCATATCGCGCGAATTCGGATAGTTTTTCAAATCCGAACGCAAATACATCAAGCCAAAACTTGGACGTAGGGTTTTATTCATCAAATTGCCGTACACGTTAAATTCCACGCCGCGATTGCGCTCTGTGCCTTGCTCGTCGCCCGCCGCGCCGCCTTTGGCTTTGTATTTGGCAAAATCGGAATTATTGCCATAGGTTAAGCGACCGTTGGCGTTGGTTTGACCGCGCCAATAGCCAGGGCGTTTGATTTGGAACGCGCTCAATGTGGTTACCACGTCGCCCCAGTTTTTGCGTACGCCAAATTCAAATTGGCGGCTCACGCGTGGTTTTGCCATGGTGGTGTTGCCATCGTCATCGGTTTTGATGTCGGCGGGTTCAAGGTCTTGCATATAGTTGCCGTAGAACACCAAATCGGGCGATGGCAGCCACGCCGCCATCAGCATCGGGCTGAAACGGTGCGATTTGCCCGTTTCGTTGGCGTTTTTGTCGGTGTATTCAACGTGCTGGAAACGACCGCCCACGGTGAGGCGCAATGTGTTATCCAAGAAACCCAGCGTGTCGGACAACGCCAAGCTGTTCACTTTAATCCGCGCGTCTAAGTTGGCAGAATTTTCCCAAGTGTTGGGGTAATCGGGTTTAAACGCGGCTAATTGCCCTGCGATATTGCCGCGCTCGGGGTAAATGGTGGCGGTGCTTCTGCCCGCTGCGGTGCCGCGATAGGTGGCGCGTTGGCGGATAATGCGGTCAAACGCGGTGCTCCAATTGTGCGAAACGGGGCCAGTGTAAAACTCGCCACGCGCCGATAAATTCATGCTCAATGTGCGGAAATATTGGTCGGTTAGGCGAGCGGTGCCTGTGGTGTATTGGTTGGCGGTGTTGCACGCGGTGGTGGCGGTGCGGCAAATGGTGGGGGAAATCAGCGTGCCGTAGTAACGCGCTTTGTTGTAGCCGATGCCGCCTGTGATTTGGAAACTGTGGTCGGTGTCGTATTCAAACGTGAGCATATTGGTTTGACCCACGGTGTTTTGCCAGTTCCACGCGGGCAGCAGGTTGGTTTTGCCATCGGGCGCGCTGTATAGCTTGCCCGCTGCGTTTTGAATGTCTTGCATACGGGCGCGGCCGCCGTGGGTTTTGCGTTTGGCGTATACGGAATCAAACGCGATGCGTAATTTTTCGCCGCGATAATCGGCGTTGAAGGCAAATTCTTTGTCGTCTTCTTTGTAGCCATCGCGTGGGGTGTCGCCGTGGCGCAATTTGGCGTTGGCGCGGATACCGAATTGTTTGCTTTCGCCAAAGCGTTGCCCAATATCGGCGGTGGTTTGCACGCGGCTGTCGCTAAACCATGCCAAGCCAACTTTGCGGTTGCCGTCATCGCTGGCTTTTTTGGTTTCAATATTCAATGCGCCTGAAACTGCGCCTTCGGGGTCCATGCCTGTTACGGCGGTGGACGCGCCTTTAATCAACTGCGCCGAGCCAACGTGCACATCTGCGGTGCCTTGCGTGCCATACATGCCCGCCAAGCCGTTTACGCTGAATTGGCGTGCGTCTAACTGGAAGCCGCGGAAATACAAGCCTGTTAGCGTGTTGCTTTCGCCGCCAAACGCCATCACCGAAGCGTCGGTGCTGGCAATCGCGTCGGTGAGCGTGCGGGCTTGTTTGTTGTTGAGCATTTTTTCGTCGTAATTGACCACGCTAATCGGCGCGGTGAAGGCGTTGGCGCGGCCGAGCAGGCTGAGATTGACGCGGTCGCGCATGTCGCCGTCGCTGGCGATGGAATACGAGCGGGCGGCGTGAACCGTTTTGCGGTCGGCTTTAACGGTTACGTTTTGCAGGGTTTGCGTTTGCGCCGCGCCGGCTTCGGACTGCGCGGCGGTTTCAGGCTGCATGGCGCTGTTGTCGCCGTTGTCGGCGATGGCGAATTGGGCGAAACCCAAGCCGAGCAGGGCGAGTGTGATTTTGTTTAATTTCATGATTGGATTTGTTAAGGTTAGTTAAAAAGCGCGCAGATTATAGCAGAAGTGCAAGGCGGTAA
>CAUVGV010000190.1:0-4449 GCA_963551505.1 uncultured Kingella sp. | reverse complement strand
CAGGCTGCCTATACGCCCGAATATGTGGATTTTGTGCAATCTCGGCTCAAAATTATTTTTGAAGCCAACAAAGTCGCCAGCGCAAAATATGGCGTGAAATTCAACACCGAATTTGTGCCCGCCGAAAACTTGGGCGTGAAAAACGCCAAATGGGACAAGGCAGACGGCTATTTTGTGCCACGCGATTGCTATAACTCTTATTTTTATGTGGTGGAAGACGACCGAACCAACGCGCTGGATAAATTCCTGCTGCATGGGCGCGAGTTAATCGACTGGCTGGACGGCGGCTCGGCGTTGCATTTGAATTTGGATGAAGCGCTGCCGCAATCGGGCTTTCGCGCCTTGCTAGACATCGCCGCCAAAACAGGCTGCAACTATTTTTGCACCAATGTGAAAATCACCATTTGCAACCAATGCGAACACATAGACAAGCGCACGCTCGCCCAATGCAGCGCGTGCGGCTCGCCCAATATTGACTACGGCACGCGCGTGATTGGCTATTTGAAGCGCGTGTCCGCATTTAGCCAAGGGCGGCGCAAAGAACACGCCTTGCGGCATTATCACCGCGAAGCCGCGTGATTTGATTTAAGAAACACAATAGGCAGCCTGAAAACGGGATTGGCTTCATCAACCGTTTTCAGGCTGCCTTATTTGTAGAAATGAACCGCATTGTTACACAACGGCAAGTAGGCTGAGACCTTTGTAAAATCCCAGCGGCAGCCTGAAATTTAAAATGGAGCGGCGACGGCTCATCGCCAATTAGTTTTACCACGCACTATTTAAGCGATGCTAAACGGTGCATAAACAATATTCGCAATAAAAGGCATTAGGCAGCCTGAAAACCGTTTTACCCGTTTTCAGGCTGCCTAATGCCTACGCACAAAGCTGTTGGCAATCCATCCAGCAGCCTTTTTTACACCCAAAAGGCAGCCTGAAAACCGCAAAACCAGTACAATCTCCCCCTTTTCCCGCACACACCACCCCATGCCCTCCGTTACCCTGTTTACCCTGTTTCTGCTCGGCTTTTTCGGCGGTACACATTGCATCGCCATGTGCGGCGGCTTGTCCACCGCCTTCGCCCTGCAACTGCCGCCCCACATCAAACGCCATTGGCTCATCCTCCTGCTCAACCTCGGCAGGCTCACCAGTTATGCCCTAATCGGCACGTTGATGGGCGCGCTCTCGCAACTGGGCAGCACGCTCGCCCACACCCACGCCCTGCAACTTATCCTTGCCACCCTCGCCAACCTACTGCTGCTGTTCACAGGGCTGTATCTCGCCAACATCCTTGCGTGGGCAGCCAAAATCGAACGCATCGGGCGACCCGTCTGGCAACGGCTCAACCCGCTGCTCAACAAACTCCTACCCATCCAAAGCCTGCCCGCCTGCTTCGGCGTAGGCATGCTGTGGGGCTGGCTGCCCTGCGGCTTGGTTTACAACGCCTCGCTTTACGCGCTAGGCAGCAGCTCCGCGCTGTGGGGCGGCTTGTATTTGCTTGCCTTTGGGCTGGGTACGCTGCCTAACCTGATTGCCGCAGGGCTGTTCGCCGCACAACTGCGCACGCTGTTGCAAAAAAAATGGCTGCGATTGAGCGCGGGCTTGCTGGTAAGCATTTGGGCGATGATTCAACTTGCGCGCGTGGCGATGCAATTTTAGGCAGCCTGAAAACGAGTAAAGCGCGGTTTAGCAGGGCTAAAACAATAAAGCCTATTAAGCCGTTTCAGGCTGCCTCAATAAACACACTAAAAGGCAGCCTGAAAGCTAATAGAGGGGCGATGACTCGTTGCCAAATAGCGCAGCGGATAGAACGGCACACGTTGGCAAATAACCGCAAGCCACCCATGCTTATTAAATACATTTTCAGGCTGCCTATTGCACAACCGCAAAGGCAGCCTGAAAAGCAAAAAACCAGCAAACACGTTCGCTTCATTGAAATACGCTTTACCCATTTTCAGGCTGCCTCACACAGCCGCAATAGGCAGCCCGAAAAATAAAAGCCACCCGCTAAACTAAGCAGGTGGCTTTTCTTGTGTACTCGGCTTACCAGAGTTTTGGTAGTGGTTTGTTTTAATCGTCCTCTTGCGCCCCGAGTTGCAGATAGTTTTCAATGCCCATGCTGGCAATCAACTCCTGCTGAGTTTCCAACCAATCAATGCGTTCCTCGTTTTCAAACTTCTGCTCTTCCAACAAATCACGCGAAACATAATCCTGATGCGCCTCGCAAACCGCAATCGCCGCCATCAGCGCATCATGCTTTTCATATTCTTTTTTCAAATCGCAATCAATAATTTCCGCAGGCGATTCACCAATCAGCAGCTTGCCCAACTCTTGCAAATTAGGCAAACCTTCCAGCAGCAACACACGCTCAATAATCGCATCCGCCGCCTTCATTTCAACAATTGAACGCTTATAGAAATTGCAACCCAATTCCTCCAAGCCCCAATTTTTCAAAATACGCGCGTGCAGAAAATATTGGTTAATCGTAACCAGCAGCAAACCCAAATTCTTATTCAGGTGCTGGATAACTTGACGGTCTCCTTGCATTGCCTAATCCTTACACTTGGCTTTGCAAGTAATTTTGTTCGCCCATCATCGTAATCAAGCGAAGCTGTTGTTCCAACCAATGTGCGTGGTCTTCCTCAGTATCTTTCAACTGCGCCACCATCAATTCACGGGTAACATAATCTTGTTTTTCTTCGCACAATTTCACGCCTTTTTTCAATGCCGCGCGAACGTGCAATTCGGTTGCCAAATCCGCTTCCAAGCATTCTTTTACCGTTGCGCCAATGTTCAAGCCATCGGGCGTCATTTTAGGCGTGCCACCCAGCATCAAAATACGGCGGATAAAATCTTCCGCGTGCTGCGTTTCTTCTTCCATTTCGTGATTCAAACGCTCAAACAACTTGTTGTAGCCCCATTCGGCATACATACGCGAGTGAATAAAATATTGGTCGCGAGCAGCCAATTCGCCTGCCAACAACTCGTTCATATAAGCCAAAACTTCTTTATCGCCTTGCATATTTATTTTCCTTGTAATGTGAATGTTAAAAAACGAGAGAGACATCACGTCTCAACGCGGAGTGCATTGTAGCAATGTTTCAGTAAAAATCAAATTTCATATTAAAATACAAACAATTATCAACAATTCCCTGCCTGTGGATTTAAGATGATAAGCATTTTTATCCCGCAAAATTCATAGCAACATCAAATAACTAATTTGAAAATGATTGCCGATTGTTATTAACCCCCCATTTTTGCCCGCTAAATATTTACGTTTATTTACAAAAACAGCTTTCAGGCTGTCTGAATATGTGTTTTAATTTTGCCCACGCTTGGAAATAGGCTAAAATCATGCGCCGTTGCACACGTTGCAACGTTTTTCAATTTTTCACAACAAAGGTGAATATCATGCTAACAGGAAGCATTGTTGCACTCATTACCCCCATGCACGCCGATGGCAGCGTGAACTACGAACAACTGCAAGCACTGGTTGAATGGCACATTGCTAACGGCACAGATGCCATCGTTGCCGTGGGCACAACAGGCGAATCCGCCACCCTTTCCGTTGAAGAACATTTGAAAGTGGTTGAAACCGTCATCAAAACCGCCAACAAGCGCATTCCTGTTGTGGCAGGCGCAGGCGCAAACAACACCCGCGAAGCCATTGTGCTTGCCCAAGCCGCCGAAAAACTGGGCGCAGATTACACGCTATCCGTTGTTCCTTATTACAACAAACCTTCGCAAGAAGGCATGTATCAACACTTCAAAGCCATCGCCGAAGCCGCAGCCATCCCCATGATTGTGTACAACGTCCCAGGGCGCACCGTGGTGGATATGTGTAACGACACCATCGTGCGTTTAGCGCAAATCCCCAATATCGTGGGCGTAAAAGAAGCCAGCGGCAACATCGGGCGCGTGGTTTCTTTGATTAACAACGTGCCAGAAGGTTTTGCCGTTTATTCGGGCGACGACCCCACAGGCATGGCAAATATGCTTTGCGGCGGCAAAGGCGTGATTAACGTGGCGGGCAACGTTGCGCCTAAATTGTTCTCGCAAATGTGCCACAGCGCATTGGATGGTAACATTGCCCAAGCGCGTGAGCTGAACAAACGCCTTGTGCCTTTGTATGACGTGATGTTCTGCGAGCCTAGCCCCGCTTCGCCAAAATGGGCGGCATCGCAACTGGGCGTATGCGCGGAACACGTTCGCTTGCCTATCTTGCCATTAAGTCCTGCCGCGCAAGAAAAAGTTCGTGCTGCTTTAAAAGCAACCAACTTGATTTAATTTTTTTGGAAGGTGTACATGAACCACATCAAACCCCTTGTTTTAGCCCTAACCGCTATCAGCCTTGCTGCTTGCTCTGGCGGCAAAAAAGAAAATCCCAAGCTGGATTACCAATCGGCAAACAATAAAATTGTGAGCTTGGAAGTTCCACCTGATTTGAACGAC
>CAUVGV010000189.1:0-4455 GCA_963551505.1 uncultured Kingella sp. | reverse complement strand
ACAACGGCAGACCCGCTTATTCCCTACTGCCCATGTTCCGCGCCATACTACTCGGGCAATGGCACAGCCTATCCGACCCCGAACTAGAATGCAGTTTAGTTACCCGTTTAGATTTCGTCCTCTTCTACCCATTTCCAGACGAAACCCAACTACCCGACCACAGCACACTCAGCCGCTTTCGCAACTGGCTAGGGGAATTTAGGGGGTTATTGGGGAATAAATGACAAGATTATGGTGGGAAAACGACTGAGTGGGTGATGAACTCAGCCGTTGGGGTGTAGGGGGCGGGTTTTGCAAAGGTTTCAGGCTGCCCATCTCGCTCTATTTTCTATGCGGTTTAACCGTCAGACAGCATGATTAAACCGTTCTCTCTCTTGTTTGCAGATTTTTGTAGATTGTTCGCGGATACAGTGCAGGCAGCCTGAAAAGCTGGTTGGCACGCAGGGCAAACTATTTCATCGCCCCCGCCATGGTTTTCACGTTGTAGCGGAACATATCGGCATAGGTTTTCGCAGGCGCGCCTTTGGAGAGCGCATCGGAATACAGCACGCCGCCCACTTTTGCCCCCGTTTCCTGCGCGATGCGCTGCACCATGCGTCCGTCTTTAATGTTTTCGGTGAACACCGCTTTCACGCCCTGCTGTTTAATCTGGCGAATAATCGCGGCAACGGTTTTTGCCGAAGCCTCGCCTTCGGTGCTCACGCCTTGCGGCGCAAGAAACGTGATGCCGTAGCGTTTTGCCATGTAGTTAAACGCATCATGCCCCGTGAGCACCTTGCGCTTGTCGCGCGGGATGGCGTTGAACTGTTGGCGCGCATAGCCATCCAGCTTCACCAATTCCGCCGAATAGCCTTTAAACCGCGCTTGGTAATAATTTGCGCCTGCGGGGTCGGCTTTAATCAAGGCTTTGGTAACGTTTTCGGCGTATTTTTGCATCAACACAGGGTCGTTCCACACATGGGGGTCAAACTCGCCGTGGTCGTGGTGATGATGCCCTGCGTGGTCGTGGTCGTGCTCATCGTGGTCGTGATGATGCCCGTGTTCCTCCTCCGCTTTGAGCGGCGTGATGCCCTGCGCGGCTTCCGCATACGGCACGCGGCTTTGTTTCACCGCGCGCAGCACTTCGCCGCTTTCCAAGCCCAAGCCGTTGAGCAGCACCAATTTTGCCGCCGCAATTTTTTTCACATCGCCGCTGGATAGCTGATAAGCGTGCGCGTCTTGGTCTGCGCCCACCAAGCTGGTTACTTGCACGCGCTCGCCGCCAATTTGCTGGGCAACATCGCCCAACACGCTAAAACTGGTTACCACAGGCAACGCTTCTGCCCAAAGGCAGCCTGAAAATGTTAAAGCAACAGCCAAAACGGTTGATTTAATTGCGCGTTGGCGCATGATATTTCTCCTTGTGAATATTGTGTAAACAGGGGGTTAAGAAAAAAACGCCCGCGATTATACACGGATTTCGTGTTACGGTATTACATTGTTTCAGGCTACTGATGTGTAAGCAAAAATTGTTAGCACGAGCGGGGCGGCGCAACGCAACACGCCGCAGATGAGATTGCTGCGCCATGCTGCGTGCACTGTTTTCAGGCTGCCCATCCATTCCCCAAAGGCAGCCTGAAAGCCCGTATAATCCGCCCACTTTTGTTTACCACAACCGCCATGCCCCAGCCCAAAGCCTTCGCCATACTCGGCGCCACCGCCAGCGGCAAAACCGCCCTTGCGCTTGCCATCGCGCAACACTTTCCCTGCGAAATCATCAGCCTAGACAGCGCACTTGTGTACCGCGACATGAACATCGGCACCGCCAAGCCCAGTGCCGCCGAGCTCGCCGCCGTGCCGCACCATCTGATTGACATCATCAGCCCCGTTGCGGCATACAGCGCGGCGGATTTTGTGCGCGACTGCACGCGCTTGGTGAGCGAAATCCACGCCCGCCAACGCCTGCCGCTGATTGTCGGCGGCACCATGATGTATTACCACGCGCTCACGCAAGGCTTAAACGCGCTGCCCGAAGCCAGCCCCGCCATCCGCGCCCAACTGCAAGCGACCAAAGCCACGCAGGGATTAGCATTTTTATACAACGAATTGCAACGGCTAGACCCCGAAACCGCCGCCCGCTTGAAACCCAACGACAGCCAGCGCATAGAACGCGCGCTAGAAATCCACCAGCTTACAGGCAAGCCGATGAGCCAACATCTTGCCGCCCAAGCCACCGCCGTCGCGCCGCTTAATCTGCACACGCTCGCGCTGATTCCCGACAACCGCAGCCTGCTGCACGCGCAAATCAACCAGCGCTTTAACCAAATGATAGAACACGGTTTTTTAGACGAAGTGCGCCAACTGCGGCAACGTTACCCCGCGCTGCACCCCGATATGCCATCCATGCGCTGCGTGGGCTACCGCCAAGCGTGGCAGCATTTGGATGGCGCAACCCGCTTCGCCCAATTTGTTGAACAAGGACAAGCCGCCACGCGCCAGCTCGCCAAACGCCAGCTTACTTGGCTGCGCAAAATCCCCGCCGATAGCGTGTTAGACCCGTTTAGCAACGGTTATCAAGCCGCCGCTCTTGCCACCGTGCAACGGCATTTTGCTTGCGCTGAAACCCATTTTCAGGCTGCCTAATCTGCTCAATCAAACCATAAAGGCAGCCTGAAAATTAAGAAGTCCGTCGTTCCCGCGTAGGCGTGAATCTTGTCTGATATTCAAAAATCTATACGGAAACAATGCGTTGTATAAATTTAACCAAGATTTCTGCCTATGCAGGAATGACGATTGTTGAGTATTTTCCATTCCCATTTTAGTTTATAGGTTGGCAAAGGTTTCAGGCTGCCTAACCCCATCAGGCAGCCTGAAAAGGGTAGGGCGGCAATCCATGCTTAACCCGCGCCCATCTCATTTTAGCTTCGCTGAAACTCGCTTTGCTCGTTTTCAGGCTGCCTCAACCCCACAGGACACCCCATGCGCCCCATCGCCCCACTCAAACGCCGCATCGCCGCCTTGCTGTATGAAAGCCTGCTGATTGGCTCGGTAACCATACTCGCAGGCATCGCGGCGGGCATCATCAACACCGCCATCACACGCAGCGCACCCACGCTCGCGCCCGCCATCCCGCTGCTTACCAGCCTCGTGTTTGTGCTAGCGTGGTGGCAATATTTCCGCCTGAACTGGCAACGCGAAGGGCAAACGCTGCCGATGCGCGTGTGGCAAATCGGGCTGATTAACCTTGCGGGCAGCCGCCCCAGCAAACGGCAGTTGTTTCTACGCTTTGCGTGGGCGTGTGTTCTGCTGGTGTTCATTCCCCTGCTGGCGTATGCCGCCTTGCAACACATCGGCTGGCACGGCAAAAACGCCGCCATCGCCGCGCTGTTTTGGTGGATATTGCCGTGGGGCTTTGCCCTGTTTAACCCGCGCAAACAGTTTTTATACGACTGGCTGGCGGGCACAGAATTGATTGATGTGCGGCAGGCGGGGGAGTAGGCGGGCGCAAGCAAAAGGCAGCCTGAAACCTTTGCAACCCCCTGAGGCAGCCTGAAAACTAAAAGTACCGTCATTCCCGCGAATAACGTTAATTGAGTGGATGGGGTGGTTTGGCAAAGGTTTCGCCCTTGCTTAATCATGTAAACAAAGGCAGCCTGAAAACGCCTCTAAACACGTTTTCAGGCTACCTTATTTGTTTACCGATGTTACTGGCTTACTGCTGCTTTGCCGCCCACTCCGCAGGCGTTGCCGCCACGGTAATCGACAGCGCGTGCAATTCATTGCTCGCCAGTTTTTCCGCCAGCCCATCTTTAATCAAACGATGCCGCGCCAGCCGCGCCTTGCCCTCAAACGAAGCCGATACAATCTTGGCAAAAAAATGATGCCCATCGCCTTCCACCTCAATTAATTCGCACGGGGTAACTTGGGCAATCAGCTCTTTAACTTGTTCTGGAAACAACATATTCAATCCTCAATCGTGTGGTGTGTGAAAACGCGCGATTTTAGCATAATCGACAACCAATATTTTCAGGCTGCCTATCGCCCGAGGCAGCCTGAAAACGATGTATCGCCTACTTCTTCTTCAAAATATATTTCTGCACCGCCGCATTATGCTCATCTAGCGTGCGGCTGAACTGGCTGCGCCCCGTGTCGTCCATGCGCGAAACAAAATACAAATAATCGCTATCGGCAGGGTTCGCCGCCGCTTGCAACGCCGCGCGGCCAGGCAGCGCAATCGGCGTGGGCGGCAAACCGGTGCGCGTGTAGGTGTTATACGGCGTGTCGCGCTGCAAATCCGCCTTGCGAATCTTGCCTTGATACGCCTCGCCCATGCCGTAAATCACCGTGGGGTCGGTTTGTAAACGCATCCCTTTTGCCAAGCGATTGCGAAACACCGCCGCCACATCTCCACTGTATTCTTCATGCTATGTTTGCTTTTCCACCAAGGTCGCAATTATATTCAATTATGTGTCCTGT
>CAUVGV010000188.1:0-4495 GCA_963551505.1 uncultured Kingella sp. | reverse complement strand
CCGAGCCGTAAACAGGGATGTTGATGCCGCGTTTTTTGAGTTCGTTGGCGATGGCGATGGCGGTGTCGTCGTTGTTGGTTAAGATGACTTCCACTTTGGAAAAGTTGGGATTTGCCAGCCATGCTTCTAGGTTTTTCAAGCCCAGCGCGGGGTCAAAGTTGGCGTAGGAAACCATGACTTCGCTCACAGGGCGGGCTAACTCGGGGTAGCTAGACATGGTGGCAACCGCCCAGTCGGAGCGGTCGCGGGTAAATTCTGTGCCTTGCGTGGCTTTCATAAAGGCGTATTGAATGGTGCCATCGCCGTTTTTATCCATGGCAGGGTTGTCTTTAAACGCTTGGGCAACCAGCAAGCCTTGCACCACGCCTGCGGTCATATCATCGCCGCGCAAGTCGTAATCCAGCGGGCAATCGGCAAGGGCGCGTTTGTCGGGCGATGCACCAAAAAACACCACGGGGATTTTTTTTGCGCACAAGTCTTTCATCAGCGGAAGAACGGCTTGGTTGTTGGCAATATTGAGCACAATGGCTTTGGAATCGGCTGCCGATTGCGTTACTTGCTGGATTTGCGCTTCTTGGTTGGGGGCTTGTTCAATTTTGAGTTTGACGGTGGGATAGTCTTTGCCTGCGGCGAGCACGCCTGCATTCATCAGCTTTTGGAACTCCAAGCTATCGGGCTTATTCACGGAATTGACGGTGATTTTGACTTCTTGGCTAATGGGCGCGGACGCTTCGCCATAACCCGGTTTGCGCCGCTCGGCGACATCGTTGTTGCACGCGGTAAGCAGGGCGAGCATGAGCAGCGTGGTAAGCGTTTTTTTCTGCATGACTGTTTATTCCAATTTGAATGCCGTTGAGATGAGCTTTCTGTGAAAACATGATGTTCTTTGTTTCGCAGGAAGTCTATTTTTGGCTGATGATGCAAAATCTGCCAAAAAAAATGCACAACGGTAGGATGGGTTGCGGGATGTTTTGTAACGAGCTAATTGAGGTTGAGCTTGCGGATAGCACTATATCCCATTTCCCCAGATTCTGTTAAGCGATGTAAGCAAATTTTGTGCTGAATCATGCGTTTTGTGAAGATTTGGAAACATTTGTTTGGATGGGGTGGATAAGGCAGCCTGAAAGTTGGGCAATAGCTGAATGATTTGAGGCAGCCTGAAAACGCATTGATTGTTTTCAGGCTGCCTTTGCTAATTTGCAGACTGATGGGGCAATGGTGGTTTGCATTTCTGCGCCATCAAAAGGCAGCCTGAAAACGGGGGGATGGCTGGTGTGAGCGTTTCAGGCTGCCTTGATTGCGGAAGCGGTTTGATGATGCAAGGCAGCCTGAAATATTTGTTATTGCCAAGCCTTAAAGGCAGCCTGAAAACAGATTTCGCAATGATTTTCAGGCTGCCTCATTGCAATATGACACAGCCAAACCAACCCCCGTATCCGTGTTCATCCGCATACGGGGTTGCCGCAAGTTAAAACGTATCATCCAGCGGCGCAATTTGCCAATGTTTGAGCAATTTGTTGAGCTGGCGGACTTTGCGTTGGCGGATGGCGCGGGCAAGTACCACGGGGGCGTTGAGGGCGAAGCGGCGGCGGGCAAAGCCGAGGTCTATGACTTCGTAAACCAGCATTTCGTTGTGTTCAAAGCGGATTTCGCCTGTGTTGGCGAGGATGCCGCGCCGCGTGCTGTGGTAGCTGCCGTCGGGCTGTTGTTGATAGTGGCTGGCATCGCACCAGATGTGAAAGAGTGGGTCGGTTTGGGCGTTGGCGGGTACGGGAATGCGCAGTTCGGGGTAGCGGCGTTGGGCGTCTTTGGCGTTGAGCCATAGGCAGAATAGGAAGAAGCCGCCGCCGAATGCGCCGCCGGTGATTGCGCCGAGGATTAGGTGTGGGGTCATTTTTTTGACTTACGGGATGGGGTTTGTTGGTTGAGCCATTCTATGGCTTGTTGGGCGCAATCTTGCTCGGCGGCGCGGCGGCTGTGGGCTTGGGCGTAGGTGATTTTGCCGAGTTGCCCGAGATCGCAGGATACGTCAAATAGGGCGGTGTTGCCTTCGCCTGTTTGTTTTTCTATGCGGTATTTGGGCAGAGGGAGATGCTGGGCTTGCAGCATTTCTTGCAGTTGGGTTTTGGGGTCTTTGGCTTGGGTGTGGGTGTTGAGCTGTTGGATGCGCGGGGCGAATAGGCGTTGCACAGTGGCTTCGGCGGTAGCGAAATCGGCATCAAAGCTGATGGCGGCGAGCAGGGCTTCTACGGCATCGGCAAGGATGGAGGCGCGGTCATTGCCGCCGCTTTTGAGTTCGCCAGTGCCGAGGTAGAGGGCGTTGCCGATGTGCAGTTCGCGGGCGATTTCGGCAAGGGTGGCTTCTTTGACGAGCTGGGCGCGCAGGGGGGAGAGATGCCCTTCGGGCAGGCTGGGGAAGGCGTGGTAGAGCATTTTGGCGATGGCGTAATCAAGGATGCTGTCGCCGATAAATTCTAGCCGTTCGTTGTTTTGGCTGTGGTAGCTGCGGTGGGTGAGGGCTTGTTGCAACAGGGCGGGGTTTTTGAAGGTGTAGCCGAGTTGCTTTTGCAGGTGGATAAGGTGTTGTTGGCGGGGACTGTTGGGTGTTGTCATGATGGTGTTGGGATGGGAAGGGTTTTGTTTACGGCAGCCTGAAAATGGGGTTTGGTTTTGTTAGGGATTGCGTTTTCAGGCTGCCTTTGGGCGATGGGCGTGGCTTAGAATTCTTTGAATTCCCACACGCTGCCGTCGGCATGGAAGCTCAGGTAATAGCGTGCGCCGTTGGTGTCTATTTGCGCGGTGTGCCACATGAGTTTTTGTTGCTTGGGCAGCCAGATTAGGGCGACGTGGTAGGCTTGGGTTTCCACGGCATTCACGCTTTGCGCTTTTTGTTGCCATGCTTGGGCGATGTCGGCGGCTTGGGCGAAGTCTATTTGGGCAAGGGGAACGAGATGGCGGGCGAAATTTTTGCCGCTGGGCTTGGGCGCTTCGCTGATGGGCGTGGGCGACCATTCGCCGTTCTCGTAGGTGTAGTACAAGATGTTTTCAGGCTGCTTGGGGTCTTGCAGGTCTATTTCAATGCGCGGGCGCGTGCCGTCAAAAAAGTTGATTTGTTCGTAGATTTGGATGGGCGCGCCTTGCAATTCGGGCAGTTGGGTGAGCGCTTGCTGGGCGGCGCGCAGGACGGCTTTGTCGCGCAGTATCCATTGCGGCTTTTCAGGCTGCGTTTGTGTTTGTTCTGGCACAACGGGCGTGGAGGCGGAGGCAGCCTGAAACAGGGTGGGGCGGCTGCTTGGGGTGTGGACAACGGGGGTATCCAACAGCGGCAGCACAAACGGGATGATGAGGGCGAACAGCCAAGCTAGCATGGGGTGTCCTTTTTTTCTTGCAGCAGTTGCCGTTCGTACACGGCTTGGGCGAGCGTGCCTGCGTCCACATATTCTAGCTCGCTGCCCAACGGCATACCGCGGGCCAAACGGCTGATTTTATAGGGCTGTTCTTTGAGCAGCTCGGTGAGAACGTAGGCGGTGGCATCGCCCTCGGCGGTGAACGAGGTGGCGATAATGATTTCTTGCACGGGGCTGTCGGCAAGCCGCGCGATGAGTTTTTCCAGCGCAACATGGCTTAAATCCATGTTTTGCGTGGGGTTTACGCTGCCCATCAGCACAAAATACAAGCCGTCGTGGCAATGGGCGGCTTCCATCGCGGCAACGTCGGCGGGCATATGCACAATCATCAGACGCGTGGGGTCGCGGGTTTTATCGGCGCAGATGGGGCATTCATCGCCCTCGCAAAAGGTGTTGCATTGGCGGCAGTTGGCAACTTGCTGCAAGGCGCGTTCCAATGCGGCGAGCAGTTCGGCTGCGCCGTCGCGGTTTTGTTGCAGCAGGGTGTGCGCCATGCGTTGCGCGGTTTTTGCGCCGACATTGGGGAAAATGCGCAGGGCTTGGATAAGGGCGGTGTATGCGTCTTGGGGTTTGGACATGGTTTTCAGGCTGCCTGAAAGAGAATGGGCGATGCGATGTTTATAATGCTCACGATGGTTTTTCAGGCTGCTTGATGTGCCAAGGCAGCCTGAAAACGGCGGTTTAAGCCTTGGGCAGGGTAACGCCTGTTTGCCCCATGTATTTGCCGTTGCGGTCTTTGTAAGACGTTTCGCACATTTCATCGCTTTCAAAAAACAGCACCTGCGCCACGCCTTCGCCTGCGTAGATTTTGGCGGGCAGCGGCGTGGTGTTGGAAAATTCCAGCGTAACGTAGCCCTCCCATTCAGGCTCAAACGGGGTTACGTTCACAATAATGCCGCAGCGGGCGTAGGTGGATTTGCCCAAGCACACGGTAAGCACATTGCGCGGGATGCGGAAATATTCCACCGTGCGCGCCAAGGCAAACGAGTTGGGCGGGATAATGCAGCAGTCGTCTTCCACGGTAACAAAATTTTTCGGGTCAAAATTTTTCGGGTCAACGATGGTGCTGTTGATATTGGTGAAAATTT
>CAUVGV010000187.1:0-4496 GCA_963551505.1 uncultured Kingella sp. | reverse complement strand
ATTGGTTTTAATAAACAATTTTTCGGTTTTGGCAGGGCCAACCAATTCCAACACCAGCAAAATTTCTTCGCCCATGACAAATTTATCGTTGCTGGGCATAAACACGCCGCCGTATTCCAAAAATGACATATAGCTGGCGTAGATAATCGGTTTACTTTCCAAGCGCAATTGCAATATGCGCGCTGGCGCGCCGGCGGGGGCAGAAGGTTGGGCGGATACTTGTGGGGCTGAACTCATGATATTTCCTTATTTTGATTAACTTTTTTTGAGCGTGGCAGACAGATAGTCGCACAGCAAAAATTCGGTCTGCATTTTAACATTTAAACTGTGATAACCGTAAGGGTGCAGGCTTTTCAGGCTGCCTGAAAGGGCGAAAAGTGTGGCGGGATTGGTTTTTGCGGCGATTTGCGCGATGGGCGCGGTGTGTTGCGGATAATACAGCGGCGCGATGTTTTGCTGCGCCAGCGCAAGGTCTATCAGCCATTTGTGCAGCCAATCCAGCAGCAAGGCGAGGGGGAATTTGTGTTTATCGTATTCCGCCGCGTAGTCCAAAATCGCCAGCAGGCGCGGCGCGGCAAGCAGCGCGAGCAATTTTTCGCGCAAGGCATCTTGCTCGGGCGCGTAGGTAAACAGGGGCGCGCCGCTGTGAAACGCCAGCAGGTTTTCAGGCTGCTCAATCTGTTGCCCGCGCAAATAATCCAGCGCGACTTCTTGGCTGGGCGCGGGCAGCAGCATTTGGCGACAACGGCTTTTGATGGTGGGCAGCAGCTGGTCGCGGTTGTGGGTAATCAGCAGAAAAATCACCGCGGCGGGCGGCTCTTCCAGCATTTTCAGCAGCGCGTTGGCGGCTTGGACGTTCATGCTTTCGGCGGGGTTAATCAGCACCACGCGCCGCCCGCCGCGGATGGACGATTGCGTGAGCGGCTCCAAAATGGCACGCACGGCATCAATTTTGATTTGCAACAGCTTGCGGCTGCCTGTGTCATTTTCAGACTGCTCGGGTTGCAGCGCGTAAAAATCGGGGTGCGTGCCTTGCAAAAACAGGTGGCAAGACGCGCATTGCCCGCAGGGTTGATGCTGCTCGCTGGGCGTTTCGCACAGCAGGGCTTGGGCGAAATGCCGCGCAAAGGCGGTTTTGCCTGTGCCTGCTTTGCCGGTGAACAGCCATGCGTTGGGCTGGTTGCGCCAATGTTGCGCGAGTTGTTGCCATGCGGCTTCGTGCCAAGGGTAAATCATTTTCAGGCTGCCTTATGCTTTGCGCGCGGTGATTTGGTCAGACAGCGGCACTTCGTGCGGATTGATGCGCGCGTTGTCTTCCTGCCCCAGATGCACCAGTTTTCGTAGCTTGGTCATGTAGTTGTTTACGTCTAACCCGCGATTGAATCGCTGCGCTTCCCACAGCGTTTCCGCCAGCGCGTCCATCATTTCGTGCTCCGCCCCCACCCAGTTATCACGATGCTTGGCGCAAAGCTGGGCGTGTATCGCGCGGATGCCGAAAGGCTGGTCTATGCCCACCTGCTCTTGAATGGAAAGGTGCATGGAAAGGTGCAAAAAAGGGTTGGTTTCGCCTTGCTCGGGCGTCCAGTTGTGGTCTAGATAGCGGTCGATGTGTTCCAGATAATGGGCGTATTCGGGGTGGGCTTCGATAATCCGCAGGGCTTTTTGTTGCAGCGCATCTAGTTGCAACGGGGCGAAGCGATGTTGCCAAACGTGGGCGAAAAAGCGGCGCACGTCGTGGGTGTTTACGTTGTACATTTGTGTTTCCTTTTGATGAATGGGCGGCATTATAAAGGGTGTTGAGCGGTTTAGCTTTGTGGAAACTTGTAAATGCGTTTTCAGGCTGCCTGATGTGCAAAAGCAATCGCTGGGGCAGCCTGAAAATAAAAACCATGCGCTAAACGCTTTTCAGGCTGCCTCAACCCACAAGGCAGCCTGAAAATCCATTGAGACTAAAAACATTCATCGCCAAATTCGGCGATAATTGGCGATGCTCATGTTTTCGTTCCTTGCGTTGGGTTGATTGGATTGAGGCAGCCTGAAACCGCCCAGCGGCATTATAGATGCTTTTCAGGCTGCCTCAAACCGCGTATAATCGCGCATTCTCATTTGGGGGCGACCTTGGTTTCGACGGGGGTTGCGAAGCAAATGCGGGCATACCGAGTTTTCAGTAACTCGTAAAACACTGAATCTAAATAGTCGCAAACGACGAAACTTACGCTCTGGCTGCTTAATGCCAGGCTGTTGCAGCAGCTCGCCAATGGGCTGTGCGGCGTAAAACCCGCGGCAACATCATTTCACATTGGCTGGTTTCCTGTCGGGTTGCTTGGCAGGGAATAAGATTAAAGGCAACTGGTTTCTTGAAAGCCTGTTGGTCGGCGCGATAGAAATAAGATTTCCAAATTGACACAACTAAGTATGTAGAACGCTTTGTAGAGGACTTTCGGACGGGGGTTCAATTCCCCCCGCCTCCACCAAACACTATTTCCCAGCTATTTTTAGCTAACCACAGGAAAAACGAAAACCGCCTAACCATCAAGGTTACGGCGGTTTTTTACTGCCTAACGTGTGCTAACGTTTGCTGTTGTATGCCGATAATTTAGGTACAATTTTAGGTACAAAACCCAAAAAGCCGCCCAAAAGAGCAGCAGAACACCCCTTTCTTAACGAGCGTTGTACCTAAATGAAACTCACTGATAACCAATGCAAGCACACCCCGCCCCCCTGATAAAGGCACGATACAGCTATCAGACGGCGGGGGCTTGTACCTATAAATTGATGCCAAAGGGCGGCGATACTGGCGCATCAAATACACCTACAACCAAAAGCAGGCGACCCACCATTTAGGCAGTTATCCCACCCTATCACTCAAAGCCGCCCGCATAGAGCGCGATAAAATCAAACTGCTACTATCGCAAGGTATCAACCCCGAAACCCACCACCAGCAGCAAGCAAGGGCAGCGCAAAAGCGCATTGCTAACACGTTTGAACACGTTGCCCGCAAATGGCATGTTACCAAAGCAGAAAAGGGCGACTGGAAGCCCGCCCATACAGAGCGTGTATTGCGGCAAATAGAGTTGTACCTAATTCCCCCGCTTGGCAGCATCAGCATCGCCGATATAGAGCCTCTGGATATATTGCACGCTATCCAAAGCGTAGAGCGAGCAGGCAAAATAGCCACCGCCAACAAAGTTTACGACATTGCCCACGCCATCTTTTCCTTTGCCGCCCGAATGAAGCTATGCCCCTATAACGCCGCAGCGGAATTAAAGCCTGAATTGCAGCAAGCCAAAGCAACGCCCTATCGCCATGTTACCGACACCAGCGAGCTAACAGCCCTATTGCAAGCCATAGACGACTACACGGGCAGCCCGCAAGTGAAAATGCTGTTACAACTTGCCCCGCTGGTGTTTTCCCGCCCATCAGAACTACGCTTGCTTAAATGGACAGATATAGATTTTCAGGCTGCCCATTACACCAAAGCAGCAGACGAAATGAAAAACGGCATCGCCCATATAGTCCCCCTATCGCGCCAAGCCCTAGCCCTATTAGGCAGCCTGAAACCCGTAACAGGGCATTACCCCCATGTATTCCACAACAAGACATCATGCAAGCCATTAAGCGAAGCCGCCGCCCGTAAAGCCTTATCGCGTATAGGCTGGCTGGATAAAGTAACCCTACATGGTTTCCGCCACACCGCCAGCACACTGCTACACGAACAGCAATACAGCAGCGATTGGATAGAACGGCAATTAGCCCATAAAGACCCCAACACCACCCGCGCCACCTACAATTTCGCCGCCCATTTAGAACAACGCCGCCAAATGATGCAGGAATGGGCGGATTTTCTAGACAGCCTGAAAGCCTAAACCAGCCTTGCCGCTGGTTTTTTTATTGCCCTTACTTTCCCCCTATACGCGCGAGAAAACGTATTTTTGGTGGGAATGTGGGAACAATATATCTAATATATTGATATATAAATAAAAAAGTGTTCCCACCGTGTTCCCACCAAACTGTAAAAATACGCCTTAAACCATTGTTTATACAAGTGAAATCACTTTTTAGGGCTGATGGGAACACTTTAAAATTTAATAAAAACAATGGTGTAGTCATATAACTACATCCATATCGCATGGCAGCAAACAGCAAAAAAGGGCGAAACGCGCCCATTATTTGACTTGCATCAAAAACTTTACTAGCAAAGAGAAAGGCAACCATGAAACGCCCTCAACCCATCCGCAATGAAGCAGAATACCGCGCCGCGCTGGCAGTGCTATCGCGCTTCTTTGACAGCAACCCCGATACAGCAAGCCAAGAAAACAGCGACTACCACGAAGTATTAGCCGCGCTGGTGGAGCAATACGAAGCCACCCACTACCCGATTGACCCGCCCCACCCGATAGAAGCCATTAAATTCCGCATGGAGCAAGAGGGCTTAACCGTGAAAGACATGGGCGGCATCATAGGCAAGCCTAACCGCGTGTATGAAGTATTCAATG
>CAUVGV010000186.1:0-4497 GCA_963551505.1 uncultured Kingella sp. | reverse complement strand
GGTTGGTGGGGCATTCTTGCCCAACCTTCTCTCGTTTTATTTTAAATTGTTGTCGGGATGGAATGCCCGCCCTACTGCTGCCTAGAATGCCCAAACGCGGGCGCAAATGCTGGGGCAGCCTGAAACGCCAACCCGCGCCCCCTACGGCTTGCTTGCAAGCCGTGCGCTGGTTTAAAAACCTGTACTCACTATGTGCATACAAGTTCTCAATAAAAAGGCAGCCTGAAAACGGTTCTACCCCTTTTCAGGCTGCCTAACTATCCACATCACTTAAACACCAGCATCAACACCAACACCAGCGCAATCACCCCCAGCCAAAAATTCTGCCGCCGCTGGCTGTGAATCAAATGCAAAGTCGCCTGCCGCATTTCATCCTGTTTTTTCTCGTCCACCAGCGCTGCCACTTTGCGCGGCAGGCTGGGCAGGATTTCCGCCCAATCGGGGGCTTCGTCTTTCAAATTTTTCAGCAGCGCGCGCACGCCAATTTGGCTGTCCATCCATTTCACCAAAAACGGTTTTGCCGTTTTCCATAAGTCTAAATCGGGGTCTAGCTGCCGCCCCAAGCCTTCAATGTTTAACAGCGTTTTTTGCAGCAACACGAGCTGCGGCTGAATTTCCACATTAAAACGGCGGCTGGTTTCAAACAGGCGCATCAACACCAAGCCAAACGAAATCTGCGACAGCGGTTTGTTAAAAATCGGCTCGCACACCGTGCGCACCGCCGCCTCCAAATCCTCCGCCCGCGTATCAGGTGGCACCCAGCCGCTCTCAATATGCGCCGTCGCCACGCGATGATAATCGCGGTTAAAAAACGCCAAAAAGTTAATCGCCAAATACCGCTTATCGTAATCCGTCAAGCTGCCCACAATGCCAAAATCCAGCGCAATATACCGCCCATCCGCCGCCACCAAAATATTGCCAGGATGCATATCGGCATGGAAAAAACCATAGTTAAACACCTGCGTGAAAAAAATCTCCACGCCGTAACGCGCCAGCTGTTTCAAATCGATGCCTTGCGCTTTCAGGCTGCCTATATCCGAAATCGGCGTGCCGTCCATCCATTCAATCGTCAGCACCTCGCGGCTGCAATAATCAAAAAACACCTGCGGCACAATCAACTTATCGCTGCCCGCAAACTGCCGCCCCAGCTGGCTCGCATTCGCCGCCTCGCGCATCAAATCCAATTCGTCGTGCAAATATTTGTCAAACTCGGCAACCACTTCGCGCGGCTTCAACCGCTTGCCATCGGCAAACACACGCTCAATCCATGTCGCGCCAAAGCGCATCAGCGCCAAATCCTGCTCAATCACGCCCAGCAAATTGGGGCGCAACACCTTCACCGCCACTTTTTCGCCGCTAAACAGCCGCGCCCGATGCACCTGCGCAATGGACGCGCTTGCCACAGGCTCGTCGCCAAATTCTGCATACAATTCATCAATCCGCCGCCCCAGCGATGCTTCAATTTGCTGGCGCGACAACGCCGCATCAAACGGCGGCACTTTATCCTGCAACTTCGCCAGCTCCGCCGCGTAATCAGGCGGCAGCAAATCAGGGCGGGTGGAGAGCACCTGCCCCAGCTTCACAAAAATCGGGCCGAGGCTTTCCAGAGCCAGCCGCAGCCGCACAGGCAAAGGCTCGGCGGCAAACTGCTGCGATTTGGGCAGGCGCAACGCCAGTTTTTGCAACCAACGCAGGCGAATATGCGGCGTAACCATATCCGCTAAACCATAGCGATACAGCGTTTTCAGGATAACGGCGGAGCGGGAAAACCATTTCATAGCGGGCAATCGTGTAAACAGAAAACGCGATTATAAAGGTTTTGCGGCGGCGAGATGGTTTTCAGGCTGCCTATTCGTGTTATCAATAGGCAGCCTGAAATAAAACATCGGCGTATAACGCTTTTCAGGCTGCCTATCCATCCCCGAATAGGCAGCCTGAAAATCAACTTCACACTATTGGCTCAACACATCCACGCCTTTGGGCGGGGTAAACGTAAACGCGCCGCGCGATAAATGGGCGTTGGTGTTCACGCCGCCAAAGCTGATGCTGGTTTGGTTGCCGAAGCTGTCTTTCAACTCCATTGCCGCCAGCGTGTCGCCTTTAAAGCCGATGCGGATAAATTGATAGCCCGCGTTGTTTTTCTTTGGCGTGGCGAGCACATAATCCACGCCGTTTTTGCTGCCGTCTTCTTTAAGCGAATAGCTGGCATCCAGCGCGGTTTTGTTAGACAAAATGGCGGCGGGGCTGTCGCCAATGGCTTGGTTTTGGTCAGACTTGGTAACTTGTTTTAATTCAACGTCATACAGCCAAATAGTTTTGCCATCTCCCACAATCGTTTGCTGATAAGGCTTGGTGTATTCCCAGCGGAACAAGCCAGGGCGCAAGATTTTGAAGCTTCCCGAGCTGGTTTGCGTTTTCTTTTTGCTGCGCACGGTTTGCGTGAACGAGCCACTGATACCGTCTGCATCGTCGTTAAACTTTTTCAGCGCATCAATTGCGCCCGCTTGCGCTTGGGCGGCAAATGCGGTAAACAAGGCAGCGGCAAATAGGGTTTTCCAAGTTTTCATCATTTAGTCCTTATAGTAGTTGCGTTACAATACAAGAACCTGCATTTATAGTCGTTCCACACAGCCTTATACAGCGTTGGCTCGCCTTGCTGTACTACTTGTACTATCTGCGGTTCGCCGCCTTGTCTAAGGCTGTGTGGGACGACTATATTATTTGCAGGTTCTAACAAGCAGCGCGGATATTAGATACTTTCAGGCAGCCTGAAAAGCCTTTCACGCTGTGTAAAATGCATGATGCGCGATAACTCATTCAATCTAAACAACAAAATTCATTTTGGTTTACCCAATTTTAAATCATGGCTCATTTTTATATTCAATTGGAACACGCCCTGCGCGAAACCGACCCCACGCGCAAATGCGAACAAACGCTGGCGTTGTATCAACAATATCAAACAGACAGCCTGAAAATCGTGAACGATAGCCCTGTGCACGATATTCAAATCGCAGGTCGCCCCGCGCGCCCCGAGCTGGTGCCCGCCACGGCGGTGGACAAGCGCAAAACCAGCACAACAGAAGGCTACGCGGCGATGTTGCACGCGATTGCGCACATTGAATTTAATGCGATTAACCTGGCGCTGGATGCGGCGTATCGCTTTCGCACGCTGCCCGCGCCGTTTGCCGAAAACTGGTTGCAAGTGGCAAAGGAAGAATGCGAACATTTTGCGCTGATGCGCGCACGGCTGAATGCGCATGGCTACGACTACGGCGACTTCACCGCGCACGCGCATTTGTGGGACATGGCATACAAAACGGCGTATGACCCCTTGCTGCGCATGGCGCTGGTGCCGCGCGTGTTGGAAGCGCGTGGGCTGGATGTTACCCCTGCCATTCGCGCCAAGGTGGCGCAGCGCGGCGATGAAGAAACCTGCGCGGTGCTGGACATCATCTACCGCGACGAAGTGGGACATGTGCGCATTGGCAACCATTGGTATCAACACCTTTGCCGCGAGCGCGGACTAGACCCGCAAGAGCTGTTCCGCCGCTTGCTGCGCCGCTACGATATGTTTATTTTTCGCGGACACGTTAATTTGGAAGCGCGGGAGCAGGCGGGGTTTAGCGCGTTTGAATTGGCGATGTTGGAGCATTTTGAAGCGAGTTTGAAGGTATAAGCAGCCAGTCCATTCCCTGTTCCAACCACACCGAACACATTTTCAGGCTGCCTTTTGCTGATGCGCTAACGGCAGCCTGAAAGCCCAAAGCGGCAACGAAGTCAAACCGCGTTTACAAGCATTCATAAAACCCAAACCTCATCCATCCCACAAGGCAGCCTGAAAATGCCCCAACCCTTCTACATCGCCGCAGGCGCAATCATCGGCGCGCTTATCCGTTGGCAACTTGCCGCATGGTTCAACCCCAGCTGGGCAGCATTGCCGCTGGGCACGCTGCTCGCCAACCTGATTGGTTGCTTTGCCATCGGCGCAGCCCTCGCGCTCAATCTGCCCGCCAACATCAAACTGTTTCTGATAACAGGCTTGCTCGGCAGCTTAACCACGTTTTCCACCTTTGCCGCCGAATTGGTGCAACTGAGCCAACGCCAGCAATGGCAAAATATGTTTACCGCGCTGCTGCTGCATTTGGGTGGCGGCGTGGGCGCGGTGGTATTGGGCGCGTGGTTGGTGGGCAAGATGGCGCAGGGATAAGCGCAAAGGCAGCCTGAAAACTGGTTTTTCTGTTTTCAGGCTGCCTATTTGTTTGGCTTCATTCAATCTGAGACCCTTGCAAAGCCTAAAATGAAACAAAAAATAGTTAAACTCCGTCATTCCCGCGCAGGCGGGAATCTTGGTTAGTTTTAAACAACAGATTGTTTTTTTACAATAATTTCTAAATATCAAACAAGATTCCTGCCTGCGCGGAAATGACGGCATTTCTTATTTTGGTAGTGTCCTAAAAAGTATGCTGCCTATTTTTTAATCATCACACGCAACCATTA
>CAUVGV010000185.1:0-4517 GCA_963551505.1 uncultured Kingella sp. | reverse complement strand
GTTCCCCGGCCACATGAACAAAGCAAAAAAAGCCATCGCCGACCGCCTCAAAAGCGTGGACATGGTAATAGAAATGCTAGACGCACGCCTGCCCGCATCCAGCGAAAACCCTCTGCTCGCCCAGCTTGCCAAAGGCAAACCCAAGCTCAAAATCCTCAACAAGCAAGACCTCGCCGACCCCGAGCGCACCGCCATCTGGTTAGATTACTACGCCAGCCAAGCGCAAACCCAAGCCATCGCGCTAGACAGCTCCGAAAAAGCCGCCGCCGCCAAAATCACCGCCGCCTGCCGCAGCCTAATGCCCAACCGCAAAGGCATCGACAAACCCCTGCGCGTGCTGATTTGCGGCATCCCCAACGTGGGCAAATCCACGCTCATCAACGGCATGATCGGCAAAAAATCCGCCAAAACAGGCAACGAACCAGGCATCACCAAAGCCGAACAACGCCTATTTCTCGCCGACGACTTCTGGCTTTACGACACACCGGGGATGCTGTGGCCCAAAATCATCGTAGAAGAATCGGGCTACAACCTCGCCGCCAGCGGCGCCATCGGGCGCAACGCGCTGGATGAAGAAGAAGTCGCGCTGGAACTGCTGGACTACCTGCGCCGCCACTATCTGCCCCTGTTGCAAGCGCGATATGCCGCCGACAAAGACCCCAGCAGTCATTGGCAAGACACCCAATGGCTAGAATGGATTGCGCAAAAACGCGGCGCCGTATTAAGTGGCAACCGCATCAACTATCAAAAAGCCGCCGAGCTTATTCTCACCGACTTTCGGGAAGGCAAAATCGGACGCATCACGCTGGAAACCCCCAGCCAATGGGAAACATGGCTCAAAGCCGCCCGCAAAAAAGAAGCCGAACTTAAAGCCGCTCGCGAAGCCCGCCAAGCCGCGCGCAAGAGATAATTAGTAAAAGAAGCACTTAATATTATGTTTTGATTTATGTAGAGATATATTATGAATACCAACAAGAAAAAGAAACAAGAACATTTAATCGTTAGAATTGTTAAATTTTTTACAGGAAATTTTATTTCTTCTGTGAAAGTAACGGCGTTTCTTATATTAGGTATGTTGTTCGCATGGGTAGTAGATAGAAGAGGGATTATCCTTTCTTACTTATTAAGAAAAGAAGTTCTTGACACCTTAATTGTGGTTATAAGTTTAATAAGTTTAATTCTTAATAATATATTGAAAACGGCCAATATCGAAGATAGATATAATGATATATTGGCTTCTTTTTGAAAAAATTTTCTGTAGTACTATTTATTGTAGGTGTTACTGTAATCGCTTCAAGTTTAATCTCTGGTATTCAACTAAATTTTAATCCTTATTCATTTGTAGCTTGCTTAATTGCAATTTGTATTTTTATATATATTGAAGGATGGTTACTAGAAACAAAAGCACCCAGTAACACACAAGGAATAAATATGGCAAAAATAAAAAGAATAGCAAAAAATTAGAAAAAATAAATATAAAAATTAATAAATTATATATAAATATTAAAAGCTCAGAAGGGTGCATTAATGAATTAAAGAGGAGTATTGTAATTGCGGAAAGAAAAATTAAAAAAATAAAAAAAATAATAATTTTAAAGTTAAACGCAATATGTGAATTGGTTTCATTGGTATTAAAATTTTTATTATTTAGTATTGTAAAAATAATAAGTAAAATTAAATTGCATTTGGTGGGGTTAAAATATAAATCTCAATTGAATAAGAAGCACAAACTGATGCAAAAATTAATTTTTAACAGGTGTGTTATTACTGATAAATCATATATTGCTTATGCTTTTTGGTGGTTGGTAATATTGATTTATTATCTTGTTGTGTGGGTAAAATGGTCATGAAAATATTTATTTAATTTTAAGTAGCCTAAAAACCCAAATACCCCTCGCCAACTCTCATTCCCAACAAACTCATCATGCAATCCCAAACTCCCCGCCCCATCTGGCAACTCCCCCTGCTCGTACTCGCCCTTGCCGCGCTGGTTTTCGCCGCCCTGCGCATCGCCCTACGCGCCGTCTATCCGCACTATTTCGCCGACACCCACCTGCTGCCCGCCCTGCTCACAGGCGCGCGCTTTGACCTCAAACTCGCCACCCTCGCGCTTGCCCCCTGCCTGCTGTGGTGGCTCGTGCCCACCCGCCGCGTCCGTGCGGCAACGGCATGGCTCGCCTTTGCGCTGCTGGTTGTGTTGCTCGGCTTGGGCATCGCCGATTTGGCATACTTTGGCGAAGTCAGCCGCCACATCGGCAGCGATTTGCTCAACATCGGCGGCGACATCGGCAGCATCATCGGCATCGCATTCGGCTCGCGCCTTGTTTACACCCTAGCCGCGCTCGTCGCCTTTGCCGCGCTCGCCTATTTATGGCAACGCAGCGTGATACGCATCGCCCGCGCGCCCATCCAAGGCAGCCTGAAAAGCCAAATCCCAGACATCATCGTGCTGCTGGTCGGCTACGTTTTCCTTGCGCGCGGCATGGTGTTCACAGGCAAACCGCTGAACAGCATCGATGCCTTTAACGGCAACGGGCAAAGCCAAGCCAACCTTGCCCTAAACGGCACGCTGGTAACGCTGCAAGCCCTAAACGACCGCCGCCAAGCCGCCCCGCTGCATTATCTGGACGATGCCACCGCCCAACGCATCGCCGCCCAACACCCCCATCCCTTCCGCTACCAAAGCAGCAACCCGCCCAGCCGCAAAAACGTCATCATCCTGCTGCTGGAAAGTTGGAGCTACAAATACATCGACGCGCTCGCAAGCAACGGCTACCGCGCCACGCCCCACATGGACGCGCTCATCGCCCAAAGCCAAGTATGGACCAACTTCTACGCCGCAGGGCAACGCAGCATCATCGGCATCCAAGCCAGCTTAACTTCCGTGCCCGCGCTGCCCAACCGCCAACCCATCGGCTTCGGGCTAGAACTCAACAACATGAGCCGCATCGCCGAGCTGGCGCAAAAGCAAGGCTACCGCACGCTGATGCTGCAAACCTCCAACCGCCGCTCGTTCCACATCGACGGCGTCGCCAAAGCCATCGGCTTTCAAGAATACTACGGCAAAGAAGACGTGCCCATTATCCGCGCCTACCCGCAAGACCCGCCCCCCTTCGGCTGGGACTACGACAGCCTGATGTATTTTGGCAAACAAATCAGCAGTAAGCCCAAACCCTTTTTCGCCTTCTTTTTCAGCGGCACCACGCACGAACCCTACGCCCGCACAGGCAAAGAATTTGACACCCGCCCCCACGCCGAAACAGGCGAAAATGGCTTTCTCAACACCCTGCAATACAGCGACTGGGCGATCGCCCAATTTATGCAATACGCCGCCCAACAACCGTGGCACAACAACACCATCTACATCTTTATGGCCGACCACACCCGCAACGAACCCATCCGCAGCGACAGCGTGCGCGAGCAATACCACATCCCGCTGATTGTGTACCACCCGCAATGGCAGCCTGAAAAACACCCCGAACTCGCCAGCCAATACGACATCCTGCCCACCTTAGCCGACTGGCTTGGCATCCAACAGCCCGTGTACACCTTCGGGCGCAGCCTCGCCGCCAGCAACCGCCCAGCAGCCAACAGCGAACTGCCCCTGATGCTCAACCACGGCGACGATGCCTACATCCTCAGCCCCAATGGCATCGCCCCGCTTGTCCAAGGCAGCCTGAAAACAAACGCAGCAAGTTTCGGCGAAGCCAAAACGCTAGACAGCAACAGCGCATGGCAACAAGACCTGCAATACGAACAATGGCGCATCCAAACCGCCGATGAAAAACTGCGGCAGAACCAATGGGCGCAGTAGGCGCAGGTGCAACAAAGGCAGCCTGAAAGCCGTTTTATCCACTTTCAGGCTGCCTATTTGCACCACTTTAATCATCGGAAGGAAACAAAATGTCATACACCGTTAACGATTTGCAATGCGTGCTGCAAAATGAAGATTTGTTAAGCTACGTTTATCTTGCCTACGATGATGGCTATTTCATCATCGGCAAAGACGAAGACATCGGCGAAAACGACAATCCGCGCCTGATAACACTAGAAAAAGACGAGCAGCAATACAGTACCGCTGCGCTGCCAGAAGCCGTGCGCTATGAAATGGGCAAGCACACGGTATCATTTGCCTTAAATGATGACGTGGCAAGCGCCCTTTGCGCTGAGCGCGAGCTTGCGTTTGCATTGCCCGATGATGCCGATGCCGCGTTGATGGCGCAGGTTTTGGCGTATGTGTTTAGCGAACAATAAGCCATGCAGAGGCAGCCTGAAAAAGAGTTTATTCGTTTTGGCTTTGCCAATTTGTTGCGCTACGCAGGCTGAAACTTTTGCAAAACCTGCAATCAATGAAGCGTTGGCGGTTCACCAATATTTTGCTAATGAACAAGCACAAAAACACCCGCCTCACCCCGCACCATCGCTAAGCTTTTGGCGCGCCTACACTCAGGACAAAGAAAGTGGGTGGTGTCCTAAAAAGTATGCTGCCCGAAAAAATCAAGCGGCATCAAGGCAAA
>CAUVGV010000184.1:0-4600 GCA_963551505.1 uncultured Kingella sp. | reverse complement strand
GCGGATTAGGCAGCCTGAAAACGCAAAACGCCCTACCGCCCATACATATCCGCAATCCATTTCACCTGCTCTTCGGTAAACGCCTGCTCGCCCAGCTTCGCCGCCACGGCAAATTCGCCGTTCAGCCCCTGCTGCGCACGCGCCTGCTGCCAGCCCTGCACGCGCTGCTCGGCGGTTAAATCATGCTTCACTTGGTGGATGGTTTGCGCGGCTTTTTGACTTGGAGATGGCATTTTGTTTACTCCTTTAATCCTGTATTCATTATTTGCATAGGCAGCCTGAAAACAGGTTGAGATGCTGTTTTGGCTTCGTTGCAACTCCGCGTTGCTTACTTTCAGGCTGCCTCAAAACAGCAATGCACAATATATAAAGCAGCCTAAATGATAGGTAGTTAGCTTGTATAATAACTGCTTTCGTTTTTAGAGTTAATCATGCAAGAGAATTACAATACCGAATTCAAACAAAGCTGGCGCGATGAATATCTCAAGACCTTATGTGCGTTTGCCAATACACATGGCGGCATTTTATATGTTGGCAAGGATGATGATGGCAACGTAGTAGGCTTGGACAACGATAAAAAAACATTGGAAGATTTGCCGAATAAGATTCGCAGTAAGCTAGGTATTTTGGCTGATGTTCAACACCACAAAACAGACGGTAAAGACTATTTAAGTATTGAAATTACCGCCTATCCCTATCAGCCGATTAGCTACGATGGGCGATACTATCGGCGTTCTGGCAGTACAACGCAGTTAATAGATGGGACAGAACTAGAACATTTTCTATTAAGCAAACACGGCAGAACATGGGACACCGTACCGATTGCCCAAGTCGCATCGGAAGACTTATCTCTTGAAGTCATTCATCGCTTCAAAACCAAAGTTATGCAAACAGGGCGGCTGACGGAAATTCAAAACTGGGATAACCATCTTCTGTTAAACAAACTGCATTTGTTTGCAGAAAGAGGCGAATTAACCCGCGCCGCCATTTTGCTCTTTCACAATGACCCCGAACGCTGGATAAAAGGCGCATTCATTAAAATTGCGGCATTTGATACCAATGGAGAGTTGCGCTTTCAAGATAGTGTAAACGGTTCGCTGATTGAGCAAATTGATAAAACGCTGGACTTGCTCAAAACCAAATATCTCACTTACGACATTTCATTTGAAGGTGCAAGCCGCCGCGAACGGCTCAGACTGCCTGAAATAGCCTTGCGCGAAAGTTTGCTTAACGCCATTGCGCATAAGGATTACAGCGACTCCACACCTACGCAAATCAAAGTCTATCCGCATAAAGTGGTGTTTTGGAACGCAGGGCGGCTGCCTGAAAACTGGTCGATACAAACACTCTGGAATGGACATCATTCCAAACCATTTAACTCGCTTATCGCCGATGCTTTGCTTCGCAGTGGCGATATTGAAAGCATTGGCTCAGGTTATGAACGGATTGAACGTGCCATGCGGGAATACCAATTGCCCAAACCTGATGTAACGGTGCTGGGTGGTTTGCAAATCAGTTATATCTCAAACTTAACGGCATGGTGGTTACAACAAGGATTATCAGACGACCAAATAACCATACTTCAATTTGCTTATAACAATGGACGCATAAGCAACCAGCAAATTCAAAATTTGCTGTCCATTAGCAGTGCCACCGCCAAACGATTGCTAAATGAATTAAGCCCATTTATGCAAAAACATGGCGAACGCGGTAGAAACGTGTTTTATACCATTAAGCTATGATTTAAATGGCTCATCCATTGTTCGGCAATTATCATAACCCCTTGTTTTATAAACACTGACTATTGCGATAAATGGCTCACAAATAGCTCATATTCCACTTTTCAGGCTGCCTCACAGCCCCAGTTTCTGCGTCAGCACGGCTTTTGCCGCCGCCCATTCCTCGCGCAGCATACTGTACGCCACGGTATCGCGCACGGTGCCGTCTTTGCGGATTTTGTGGCAGCGCAAAACACCGTCTTTTTTTGCGCCCAAGCGTTCAATCGCCGCTTGCGAGCGCGTGTTCAACACATCCGTTTCCCAGCATACCACGCGGCAATCCAGTGTTTCAAAGGCGTGCGACAACAGCAGATATTTGCAGGTGGTGTTGATGCGCGTGCGCCATGCCGATTGGCGATACCATGTGTAGCCGATGTACACGCGGCGGATGTCGGCATCGGGCTGGTAAAACGCGGTTGTGCCAACGGTTTCGTCTGTGGCTTCGTCGATAACAGCAAACGCCATGCGCGTGTTTAAGGCAGCCTGAATATAATGCGCCACATCCTCGGGCACGGGTGCGCTGCTCGTCCGCAGCTTCCACAATTCGCCATCTTGCACCGCTTGGCGCAAGCCCGCTTCGTGTTGCAACGCAAGCGGTTCTAGGCGGACTTGGTTGGCGGATAGCGTAACGGGGGCGAGGAATTTTTGCATAAACGTAAGCGTTTCCAGCGGCGCGGGGTTGAAGGCGGTTGGCTCGGTTGGGCGAAAAGGATTTTGCATGATTGCTCCTTATGTTGATGTGTCGTTTCTGTTGTTTTATCGGTTTTCAGGCTGCCTTATTGTTAAGCTGTGTTAGCCAAATGGCAAACCGATTAAGCGTTTTCAGGCTGCCTATGCCCCGAACCATACCACTTTTCCTTTGATTTCACATTATAAATCTCCGCTTTTTTGCCCGTAAGAAAACGTAAAACCGCGCCACGAAATTAAATTACGCCGTCATAATGCCCCGCAGCGTAACTTCGGTTGTGCTGTTTTTTAATACATACAGGAGTTTATATTATGAAAAAATCTGCTTTGCTCGCCGTGTTGGCTGCCATCGCGCTTTCTGCTTGTTCCTCTTTTGGTGCAAAAGACAAAGCCGCTGAAAGCAACGCCCCCGAGGTAACCGCTCCCGCAGCAGAAACTCCTGCGGCACAATAATCGCTTCACGCAAACGCCGCACGCAGCCTGAAAACCAATCCACGGTTTTCAGGCTGCTTTTGTTATAATCTTGCCCTTTTCAACATAGCAAAATCAAACACCATGCTCAACAAATACTCCCCCGCCGAAATCGAATCCAAACACTATCAAAACTGGGAAAACCAAGGCTACTTCGCCGCCGATTTTTCCCGCGCCGAGCCGTTTTCCATCCAGCTCCCCCCGCCCAACGTAACCGGCACGCTGCACATGGGGCACGCCTTCAACCAAACCATTATGGACGGCTTGGCGCGCTATTACCGCATGAAAGGGCGCAACACCTGCTGGATTCCGGGCACCGACCACGCAGGCATCGCCACGCAAATCGTGGTGGAACGCCAGCTTGCCGCGCAAGGCATCAGCCGCCACGATTTAGGGCGCGAAGAATTCTTAGAAAAAGTGTGGCAATGGAAAGAGCAATCGGGCGGCACGATTACGCAGCAAATGCGCCGCGTGGGCTGCTCCGCTGATTGGTCGCGCGAATATTTCACCATGGACGACACCCGCGCCGAAGCCGTAACCGAAGTGTTTGTCAAACTATACGCGCAAGGGCTGATTTATCGCGGCAAACGGCTGGTGAACTGGGATCCTGTGCTCGGCACGGCGGTGTCGGATTTGGAAGTGGAAAATGTGGAAGAACAAGGTTTTATGTATTACGTTCGCTATCCGTTCGTGGCAGGTCAAGGCTTAGACGGCGAATTTATGCACATCGCCACCACGCGCCCTGAAACCATTTTGGCGGACGGCGCATTAGCCGTTGCCCCCCAAGATGAGCGTTATGCGCATTTAGTTGGAAAAATGGTACACGTTCCCATGACCGACCGCGTTATTCCGATTATTGAAGACGAATATGTAGACAAAGCATTTGGTTCAGGCTGCGTCAAAATTACACCCGCACACGATTTCAACGACTATCAAGTCGGGCAGCGGCATGAAATGGAAGTTATCAACCTGTTTACGCCGCAAGCCGTGATGAACGACAACGCACCGCCTGCCTATCGCGGTTTAGACCGTTTTGTTGCCCGCGACAAAATCATTGAAGATTTAAAATCAGCAGGTTTGTTGGAAAAAATTGAACTCCACACCCTAATGCGCCCACGTGGTGACCGCACAGGTACAGTAATTGAACCGTATTTGACCGACCAATGGTTTGTCGCCATGAGCGCAACCCCCAACGGCGGCGAACCCGAATCCGAATTCAAAGGCATGAGCTTGGCGCAAAAAGCCAAACACGCCGTGGACAGCGGGCAAGTGCGCTTTATCCCCGAAAACTGGATTAACACCTACAACCAATGGATGAACAATATCCAAGACTGGTGCATCTCGCGCCAGCTATGGTGGGGGCATCAAATCCCCGCGTGGTATGACGAAAACGGCAAGATTTATGTTGCCCGCAGCGAAGCCGAAGCCCAAGCGCAAGCAGGCAGCCTGAAAATCACCCGCGACAACGACGTGCTGGATACATGGTTCTCCTCCGCCCTCGTCCCCTTCTCCACACTCGGCTGGAAAGACGGCGAACCCGACACCGAAGCCATGAAAGCGTTTATCCCGTCCAGCGTGCTGGTTACTGGCTACGAAATCATCTTTTTCTGGGTCGCCCGCATGATAATGATGACCACGCACATCGTTGGTAAAGTGCCATTCCG
>CAUVGV010000183.1:0-4713 GCA_963551505.1 uncultured Kingella sp. | reverse complement strand
TTAAGGAGTGGATCGACATTCCAAGAAAGATTCCTTCACAAAGTGAATCTTCTGGACTTGGACGAAACTGCGATATTTTTGATAGAACAAGAAAAATAGCTTATTCTGAATTTCACAAATATCAAAATCAAAGTAGTTTTGAAAAAGCTGTGCTGGGTTGGTGCGAAGAAGCGAATTCTGATTATCAAGAACCTTTAACCATTAATGAACTGAAGTGCATTGCACGAAGTATCAGCAAGTTCTGTTTTAGAAATATGAGTCGAGACCATGAACGCTACATCAAAGATACGCATACTTCAGAATTGCAGAGCGAACGTGGCAAGAGAAATACTGCTGTTCAGCAGTCGTTAAAGCGCAAAGGTAAGTTCAAACTGGATGAGCAAGCACAGTTAAAGTAACAGAGCTTTATAAATCAGGCAGTAAGATTAAAGATATTGCAGCAGAATTTAGTGTTTCGTTACCAACGATCAGGAAGATTATCAGAGCCAAGTAAAAGTAGTGCGATTTTTATAAAGCTATCCATCATAAAAACAAACCGTCTTCAATGACGGTGTTTTTGTTTGTCAAACAAGCAATTTTGATAATTATTCTTAAAGTGAAAAAATCTACCTAAATCAGATAACAGCGTGAGTTTACGAACGAGCAGCGCAGCTTGCTTGTTTACCTGTAAATCAGCATGATTTCTATAATTCCATTATGCTTATTTGATAACTAATCTCAAAGTGAAAAAATCAACCTAAATCAGATAACAGCGTGAGTTTACGAACGAGCAGCGCAGCTTACTTGTTTACCTGTAAATCAGCATGAATCAGCATGATTAAATCAAAAAAAGCCGAATCTTGACCTTTTCTGTGTCAAATTCAGCTTTTTTTAGTCCCCGAATGCTATTCTATTCAAACCACCTGAACCACGTCTTTAAACTGCGGTTATGACGTGATTTTTGACATCAACCCTGTTTCATTCAAAATATACTCAATATGTTTGTTCACAGCATCATGGATTTCTTGAACAGAAAACTGTGTAGAGTAAATACTCCGATTGATGCTTGCATTCTCTGAATGTCCGAGAAGCTGTTCACGGATTTCCTGTGAAACACCGTTTTTCCGAATGTTATCGTTCACAAACTTCCTAATTGAATGTGGCACCAGTTCTTTGCCGTTTTTATCAACAAGAATATCTGTTTTTTCTTGAATATAACGGAACTTCTTGCCCATTGCGTTACCGTTTTCATTGTATTTAAATAATTGCTTGTCAGAATTCAGATTTTCAGAAATCTGATAATGCTTGTCCAAATAGTCAAAAACGACTTGTGGAATCGGTACTTCTCGTCTGCTTTTGGTTTTACTTGAATAAATGTCTAAAAATGGAATTTTGCCATCGGTTGTAAATTTAAACTGGTTGTAGCGGATGTTTTGGATTTCGCCCGAACGGCAAGCAGTTGTTGTTAAAAGTAAAATTCCAGTAAAGAAATCATGGTCTTTGACTTGCGATTTAATGAAATTATCATTTGAATACAGGTATTTAAGCTGGTTCATATCAAAAATTCCATGCATATCGTCTTTGTGTTCTTTTCTGGTTAATAACGATTTGATTTTTTCTGTTGGATTTTTGTTCATGATGTTCTCCGAAATGGCAAATTTAAACAACGCTTTAAAGAAATCGGTTTTGTTGTCTACTGTTCTTGAACGGTTATTCAGTTTCTTAATTAAAAACTCTCTGAAATCAACCATATCTTGATGCGTGATGTCGTTGATGAAGCAGACTTCTGTTCCTTTTTTCTGTGAAAAAAAGAATTCAAGATAGTTGTTGATGTTGTTTTGATAAATCTTTTTGGTTGTTTCACTCAACTGATCGCGCATCATCAGAAACTTATCAAAAACTGTTTGAAGTGGAGTAGAACCAGTCATGGCTGCCTGCTGTGTTTGTATTGGAGCAGAATCTTGTTTGAGCATACTTTGAAGCAAGTTCAATATTTGGATAACTGAATCATTTGTTTGATTGGTGCTTGCACCATATTCTGGTTGCACGCCCGCAGATCCAAAAAAAATATTGTTAAAAGTTATACTGTTACGACCATTTTTTTCCATTTTTTCAAAAATCATCATTTTTTCCTTTACTTTTTGCTCGATATGTGCTGCATTATATCGAGCAATAGATTCATCAGATGTAAACAAATTGTAAAATAGATAACGCCTATCAATTAACTCTCTGATTTGCTTAGGAAGATAAAATCTAACGTAGTAACGATTGTTTTTTGAGAAAATGAAAGGTTTGAACATGGTAGGCTCCGTGGTAGGCTCTACCAAGAAAATCAATTTTTTAAAAATAAGATTCTTGTTAAATATAAACAGCTTATTTTTGGGAAAAAAGGCAGCCCGAAACCCCAACCCCACCATATAACCCAATCGCATTTAGCATAACGCCAAAAAGTTTAAACCGCCCAACCAAACTTCGCTAAACTTAACAAATCCCCTACAAACCACAACAGCAAATGAACTGGCAATACACTCTCCACGCCGTGCCCAAATTTTTGGACGCGGCAATCATCACCTTAGAACTCTCCGCCTATGCCGTGATTTTGTCGCTGCTGGTGGCGTTGCCCATTGCTGTGATTACCGCCTATCGCGTTGCCCCGTTTCATCGCATTGCCCGCGCCTATATTGAGCTATCGCGCAACACGCCGCTGTTGATTCAGCTGTTTTTTTTGTATTACGGCTTGCCCAAAATCGGCGTGAAGCTAGACGGCTTCACTTGCGCGATAATTGCGCTGGTGTTTCTCGGCGCAAGCTATATGGCAGAAGCCCTGCGCGGCGGGTTGCGTGCCGTGCCCAAAGGGCAAATTGAAGCCGCCCAAGCCATTGGTTTAACCCGCGTACAAATTTTTCGCTATGTGATTCTGCCGCAAGCATGGGCGGTTGCGCTGCCCGCTGTTGCCGCCAATGTGCTGTTTTTAATCAAAGAAACATCGGTGGTGAGCGCAGTGGCGGTGGCAGAACTGATGTTTGTTACCAAAGACATCATCGGCATGGATTACAAAACCAACGAAGCCCTGTTTTTGCTGTTTGTCAGCTATCTCATTATTTTGCTGCCCCTATCGCTGGCGGCACGCTGGGCAGAAAATCGCGCAAGGAGAGCAAAATATGGGGCTTGACTGGCTAACCGAAGGGCAAAACATCGCGCGTTTGGGCGCAGGGCTGTGGCTCACGGCAAAAATTTCGTTTATTTCCGTGGGCGTGTCGTGCATCACGGGGACGCTGTTTGGCTTGCTGATGCGCTCCTGCACGCGGTGGGTGCGCGTGGCGTGTCAAATTTATTTGGAGACCATTCGCATTGTGCCGATTTTGGTGTGGCTATTTGTGCTGTATTTCGGCTTGCCCACTTGGACAAATTGGCACATCAGCGGGCAATGGGTGTGCATCAGCGTGTTTTCGCTGTGGGGAACGGCGGAAATGGGCGATTTGGTGCGCGGCGCGCTTGGCTCTATTGAGCGGCATCAAATTGAATCTGCCAAAGCATTGGGGCTGAAACGGCATCAAATTTTTCGCTATATTGAATTGCCGCAAGGCTTGCGCCGCGTGTTACCGGGGGCAATTAACTTGTTTACCCGTATGGTGAAAACCAGCTCGCTGGCGGCGTTGGTGGGCGTGGTAGAAATCATCAAAGTGGGGCAGCAGATTATTGAAAATTCGCTGCTCACCGTGCCCAATGCTTCGCTGTGGGTTTATGGTTTGATTTTTGTGTTGTATTTTTTGATTTGTTATCCGTTGTCGCTGGTGGCGGCGCGGCTGGAACGGAAATGGGAGTGCTAAGGCATGGTTTTGTTGAGCGTGAAAAATTTGCATAAACAATATGGCGATGTGGTGGCACTCAAATCGTTTAATTTGGATTTGCACAAGGGCGAAGTGGTGGTGTTGCTGGGGCCTTCGGGTTGCGGGAAATCTACCTTTTTGCGCTGCATCAATGGTTTGGAAACGCATCAGGGCGGCGAAATCCGCATGGCAGGCGTGGGCGAATTTGGCAAAGATGTGACTTGGGAAGTGGCGCGGCAAAAAGTGGGCATGGTGTTTCAAAGCTATGAGCTGTTCGCGCATATGAGCGTGATAGACAATATTTTGCTCGGGCCGATGAAAGCGCAAAACCGCGCCCGTGCCGAAGTGGAAGCGCAAGCGGATAAATTGTTACAGCGGGTGAACCTTGCCGACCGCAAAAATGCGTTTCCGCGAGAATTATCGGGCGGGCAAAAGCAGCGCATTGCCATTGTGCGTGCGCTGTGCATGAACCCCGAGGCGATTTTGTTGGACGAAATCACCGCCGCGCTTGACCCTGAAATGGTGCGCGAGGTGTTGGACGTGGTGCTGGAATTGGCAAAAGAGGGCATGAGTATGCTGATTGTTACGCATGAAATGGCGTTTGCGCGCAAGGTTGCCGACCGCATTGTGTTTATGGATAAAGGCGAAATCGTGGAAGAAGCCGACCCTGAAACGTTTTTCAGGCTGCCTAAAAGCGAGCGGGCGCGGCAGTTTTTGCAGGGCATGGATTATTGATTGGGCAGCTTGAAAATACAGCAGGGCGGCGTTAATCCCAACCATTTTGATACGAACTTGCCCAGCGATATTGGGCGCATATTTATGGCGAAGCATTTGAAAGTAGCCATATAAGAACCTGTATTCACTATTTGCATAGGCATCTTTAATGCCCTAAAAACGCGGCTAC
>CAUVGV010000182.1:0-4758 GCA_963551505.1 uncultured Kingella sp. | reverse complement strand
CAGAGCAGGCGTTTCGCCGCCTACCACGAGCAGGGGCAAGCCCCTGCACCCCATGTGGTGCCAACCATTAGAGTAGGTCAGGCATTGATGCCCGACAAACACAAATAAACGCCAACCAACACCGCCCTATTTATCCGCATACGCCATAAATTCAAAATGTCGGGCATCAATGCTCAACCTACTTTTCAGGCTGCCTTAACCCCGCGCCATTATTCATTGCGCCCAAATTTCCCTATAATTAGGCAGCCTGAAAACTCCTTCCGCGCAAACAACCATGCTTCCCGACCTTCGCCAAACCCTAAAACTCACCGACAGCACCGTGCAAAAGCTGGAAAAGCTACACATCCACAACGCATGGGATTTAGCCCTACACCTGCCGCTGCGCTACGAAGACGAAACCCAAATCACACCGATTGCCGCCGCGCCCATTGGCGAGATGTGCCAAGTGGAAGGCGAAGTGGTGCTGCAAGAAGTCCAGTTCAAGCCGCGCAAACAGCTTATCGCCCGCATCCGAGACAGCGCAGGCGGGCTGCTCAACCTGCGCTTCATCCATTTTTACCCCAGCCAACAGCAACAGCTTGCCAAAGGGCAACGGGTGCGCGCGTTGGGAGAAATCAAACAGGGCTACTACGGCGCAGAGATGATACACCCCAAAATCAAATCGCCCGAAAAAAGCGAGCTCGCCCAAACGCTTACCCCCATTTACCCCACCACCAACGGCTTAACCCAGCCCACGCTGCGCAAAGCCATCGCCGCCGCGCTGCAACATTTAGACCTGCGCGAAATCCTGCCCGAAAGCGTGCTGCGCCAATACAACCTGCCCACGCTCGCCGACAGCCTGCGCCTGCTGCACAACCCGCCGCCCAGCATCAACTTGGCGCAAATCAGCAATGGCGCGTTGCCCGCATGGCAGCGGCTCAAATTTGACGAACTGCTGGCGCAGCAACTCTCCATGCGCCTAGCCAAGCAAAAACGCCGTTCAGGCAGCCTGAAACCGCTGATGGGCAACGGCAGCTTAACCAATGCGCTGATTGCCCAACTGCCGTTTAGCCTAACCCGCGCCCAACAGCGCGTGTTCAACGAAATCCGCGCCGATTTAGCCCAGCCGCACCCCATGCACCGCCTGCTGCAAGGCGACGTGGGCAGCGGCAAAACCATTGTTGCCGCGCTGGCGGCGTTGGTTGCGCTGGAAGACGCAGGCGGTTTTCAGGCTGCCGTGATGGCACCCACCGAAATCCTAGCCGAGCAACACTATATCAAGTTCAAACAATGGCTTGAACCGCTGGGCATCAGCGTGGCATGGCTTTCAGGCAGCCTGAAAAAGCGCGACAAAGACCAAGCCCGCGCCGCGATTGCCGATGGGCGCATCCGCCTTGCCATTGGCACGCACGCGCTGTTTCAAGACGATGTTGCCTTTCACAATCTTGGGCTGGTGATTGTGGACGAACAGCATCGCTTTGGCGTGGCGCAACGGCTGGCGTTGAAAAACAAAGGGCAAGACGTGCACCAGCTGATGATGTCCGCCACGCCCATCCCGCGCACGCTGGCGATGACGTTTTTCGCCGATTTAGAAGTCTCTACCATTGACGAATTGCCGCCCAACCGCACGCCGATTAAAACCAAATTGGTGAACAATGTGCGCCGCGCCGAAGTGGAAGGTTTTGTGCTCAACACCTGCCAAAAAGGGCAGCAGGCGTATTGGGTTTGCCCGCTGATTGAAGAGAGCGACAGCCTGCAACTGAAAGCCGCCACCGAAACGCTAGCCGAGCTGCAAGCCGCGCTGCCGCAGCTCAAAATCGGCTTGGTGCACGGGCGCATGAAGCCCGCCGAAAAAGCCGAAATCATGGCGCAATTTGTGGCAGGCAGCCTGAACGTGCTGGTGGCAACTACCGTGATAGAAGTCGGCGTGGACGTGCCCAACGCCAGCCTGATGGTGATTGAACACGCCGAGCGCATGGGGCTGGCGCAGCTACACCAACTGCGCGGGCGCGTGGGGCGCGGCGCAGCAGCCAGCACCTGCGTGTTGCTGTTTGCCGAACCCTTGGGGCAAGTGAGCAAGCAGCGGCTCAAAGTGATTTACGAAAACACCGACGGCTTTGAAATCGCGCGGCAAGACCTAGAAATACGCGGCGCAGGCGACTTTCTGGGCGTGCGCCAAAGCGGCGCAATGATGCTGCGCTTTGCCAACTTGGAACAAGATTTAGCACTGCTGGAACACGCGCGCCAGCTTGCCCCGCTGTTGATTGAGCAGCAGCCTGAAATCGTGCAAGCGCATTTGGAACGCTGGCTCGGCAGCAGGGAAGGGTTTATGGCGGCGTGAGTTTGTTTATTCGTTTTCAGGCTGCCTATTGGCTTGTTTGTTTCCATTTTGATAGGAACTCATTTTTTTTAGATGCTGAAATTTGATTTAGTAAATTCTCCATCGTTGGATTAAAAATAACACCATCTTCTTCGTTTACAAGAATACAATCATTTTTCTGCGCAATGGCAATTATTCTTTCTAAAAATTCCACATCTAAATCAAGTATATTTATTTTGCACTCAATGTCATCAGGAAACACTTCTATAATGCTATCTCTTTTATTTGAAAAAGAAATACTATTTCCCCAAGTTGATAGCGGGGTATAGAAAGTAGAGAAATCATTTTTTATGTTTTCTATAAAGCTAGTGTTGAAATAATTTGGATTATTGAAATAATATTCACTTTCTTTGTAAGTTAATTCATCGGGTTCTTTGTATTCCTCTAAATATTTAGGGATATGTTTGTGATATTTTAAAATTCCTATCTTTGGAATAATCGCACATCTAAAATGCCACGCTGCCATTATTTTATTCCTTTCCTTACGATGAAGCGTTTCCCTTCACATAATGGGAAATGATTAAATTAGTTACAAATCAAAATAGATAAAGAAAGAAGCTATTCTAGTTATCTAGGATGGCTCTTTAAATTGAAATATTTTAATTTTATTTTTCAGGCTGCCCATGCCCCGTTATCTCACCCCATCCGAAATCGCCTTAATCCGCCCCATCTTCCAACACGCGCTGGACTACGCCGCCATCCATATCCACGGGCGCCGCTACCTGCCGCTGCAAAACGCCTGCACCGCCATGTCGCCCAACGGACACAGCTATTACCCCCGCCCGCTATACCGCGCCGATTTTGCCCACGGCACATGGCAACAACGCCACCTGTTTATCCACGAATGCAGCCACATTTGGCAACATCGCCTCGGCTACCCCGTGCGCACCTGCGGCGTTTGCCTTGCGCTGCAAGGCGGCTACATCGCCCACCGCGCCTACCACTACCAACACCTGCTCGCCAGCCGGCACGATTTGGCGCAGTTCAACATGGAGCAGCAGGCGCAAATCATCGCCGATTTTTTCACGCAAAAACTGCAATACCAACACGAAGATGCCGCGCTCAAACGCGTGTTGCAACGCTTTTTGCACAACCCCGCCGATGCGGGTTTGTTGCCGCGCAGGATGAGGCTGTAATTTTGCTTACCGTGTTGCCAATAAAAAACCGAATGCTTGAACATTCGGTTTGTTGTTTCAGGCTGCCTATGCCATCCGTCAGCGGCAGCCTGAAAATCATTTTATCAACGGAACACCATGCCGCCGTCGGTCAAAATGGTTTGCCCTGTGATGTAGTCCGAATCGGGCGACGATAGGAACGACACCAGGCAAGCCACGTCTTCGGGCTGTTGCGGGCGGCCCGCCAAAATGCCGGCGGTGAATTCCGTCCACGCTTGTTTGGGTTTATAGCCTTTGTGTTGCACGAACGCCGCGTCGATGCGCTCCCACATCGGCGTGTCGGCAACGCCGGGGCAATAGGCGTTCACGCGGATGTTGTATTGCGCCAATTCTTTGGCGGTGGAATGCGTGAACGAGCGCACGGCGTGTTTGGTGGCGCAATACAGGCTGAGCATTTCGTAGGATTCGTGCCCCGCGATGCTGCACGCATTGATGATTTTGCCAATGCCGCTTTGTTTTTTCATCTGCTCGGCAGCGGCTTGCGTGCCAAAAATCACGCCTTTGATGTTTACGCCCAGCACGCGGTCAATTTCTTGCTCGTCTAGCGACAAGAATGTGCCCACCGATTCCACGCCCGCGTTGTTCACCCACACATCCAAGTGTCCAAACGCTTTAACGGCTTCTTCGGCAAGGCGAAATTGGTCGGCGCGGTTGGCAACGTTGCCTTGCACGGCGATGTTTTGCCAGCCGTTTTGGTCAAATTCGGCTTTGGCGCGGGCAAGATTATCGGCGTTGATGTCGTGCAACACCACGGCAAAACCATCTTGCGCCAAGCGCGTGGCGATGCCTTTGCCCAAACCTGCGGCTGAACCGGTTACGACGGCGACTTTTTTATCAGACACGATGAACCTCTCTTTCGGCAGCCTGAAAGGGCTGCGCGGTTAGTTGAAAAAGTAAACCATTGTTTCCATTGAGCGCTTGTTGCGACTCGTTTTCAATTATAGTCTTTTGGCACAACAGCGTAAACCAAAGGCAGCCTGAAAACGGGATATTCAGGCTGCCTTTGATATGGGGCAGGGAAAGGGCGAATGCTTGGGCTGTTGGCATGGGAAATAAGGCGGGTGAACGCGTTTTCAGGCTGCCTATTTTGTTATTACTGATAAGTATTAGGTTTCCATCCAAATTTCATGTTTTCATCAATAGGAGGATGCCCCCCCCCAATTTAGTTGGTCGCCACATTCCGAAACACTTTCCTTGATAACTTACAAAAATGGGCCAGTTACC
>CAUVGV010000181.1:0-4770 GCA_963551505.1 uncultured Kingella sp. | reverse complement strand
AATCGTTTGCCCGAGCAGGCGTTTCGCCGCCTACCACGAGCAGGGGCAAGCCCCTGCACCCCGCTGCCGCATCAACCATTTGCGGCAAAGCAACCGTAGGGTGCGCCGTTTTGCCGCACACGCCGTTTGCTAAACCCCTGCTCGGCCCAAAGGCAGCCTGAAACCGCATAACACATTTTCAGGCTGCCTTATATCGCGCCCGCGTTCAGGCAGCCTGAAACGTATAATCCAAGCATTCAAGGCAGCCTGAAATCTGATAAGGCAGCCTGAAAAGCACAACGTAGCAGCAGCATCGCGCAAACCATTTTCAGGCTGCCTCTATGCGATTGAGGCAGCCTGAAAATGAGTTTTGCGAGCAATAACGGTATTTTTTTGTTTTCAGGCTGCCTCAAACCTTTGTGGCACAGCAGAGGCAGCCTGAAACCACAAAAAAACCCAACCATCACCAGTTGGGCTTTCTTCATATAAACACATCAATCACAGCAAACTCAAACTATTTCGCCGTAACCCCTTCGGTAGCGTTTTCCGTTTTCGCGGTATCCGCTTTTGCCGCACGGACTTTCTCTTCCAGCACCGCGATGGCATCGTCTTTGCCGCCTTTGGCTTTAATCGTTTGCATCATTTGTTTTTCCAACGCTTTCATTTCGTTGAACAATTTTTCCGAACGCGCCAGCGCATCGCGGGTTACTTCGCCGCTCAACTGCGACGCTTGGGCATCGGTTTTGCCGCGATATTTGGCATCGCGGGCGCGTTGTTCGGCTTCTTCGCGTTTTTCCAGCGCAATCCATTTTTGCTTGATGCTGCTGCCGAACAGGTTTTGGTTTTGCATCACCATTTGGTCAATATGCCATGCCACCCAGTAGAACGAATTGGGGTTGTAGGTGAAATCTTGCGGTTTAAACGATGGATGCGTGTCGGTTACCGTGCCATAGAACGGAATATACGGCGTGTTGCGCGATGGGGCGTTGCTCAGCCACAAAATTGATGCCATCGACGCGGGCAAATCGGGCTTGATTTGGTAAATATGCGCGTCAATCACGTTTTCATTGCCAGGGGCAAATTTGTAGGTGTCGCCGTCATACGCCGCTTTCACTTCGGGGCGACCGTCCGCGCCGCGCTTGTCGTATTGGTCATCGGGGATAAAGCCTTCTTTCAGCGTTTCAAAGCGGTTGCGCTGAATGGCGATGGCATCGGCAAGCGAGTATTTTTGGTTGGGGTTGCTGGGGCTTTGCAGCAATTCAAAGTGGTGGTCAAAATAGCCAATTTTGGATTGCGGGTCTAGCAGCTTCAAGCCTGCATAGGCGCGGGAGCGGTTGCGCGCGGCGTAGTGGTCGAGGTTGTATGAATTGGCAACGTGGAATTTGCCGTTGACTTCGCGGTAGTGGTTGGCTTTGCGGGCGACGTTTTCCAAATCTTTGGAAACGATGTAGTTGCCTTTGCCCAGCTCGTAGGGGTTGCCCATAAAGAAGGTGTTGGGGTAGATGGAATATTTGTCGTCTGGATATTTAATCGCGGCGTATTGATGCCCAGATAGGATTTCCATGTACCACAGCTCGTTTTTATCGGCAATCACGATAATATTGCCTTCGGCAGAGCCTTTTTCGTCTAACACTTTGGCAACCAGCTCAATGCCTTCGCGGGCGGATTTCACGCGCGGCAGCACTAAATCCACCAGCGCGGCTTCGGCTAAACCGTTTTTCACCAGCGGGTCGATTGCTAGGATTTTGTCGTGGGGCGTGGCGGAGGTGGTGGCGGTCATGGTTACGCCGTATTCGTTTTGCCCGTGCGCACCATACACGCCCTCATCGGTGTCGCGGCTGGCATCGGGCACGGAGGTGTATTTGAACTCGTGCGCCAGATGCGGGTAGGTGAAGCCGGTGGAGCGGTCTTTGAGCTCGCTGCCTGCGGGGTAGTCTTTGGCGGGGGTTACGATGTAGTTTTTATTGTGCGCCCCAGGTTGCGGCAGGAAAGGGTAGTCTTCCGTGCGCCCGTAAAGCACCGAACCATCGGTGGTCAATTTTTTGCCGATGATGAACGATGAACACGCTTGGGCAACAGGCGCGGCAAGCAGCGACAAAACCACGGCGGATAGAACGGTTTTTTGGAATGCGAATTTCATGGTTATCTCCTTGGTTGATGCAGATTTGCAGTGAATGGTTATAGACCTATTACTGCGTAAAGGCAAGTAAAAAAGCGCATTTAATTTGTTAAAAACAAACGGTTGTTTGATAAAGGACAAAGAGCGGGGGAGGCAGCCTGAAAATGCATAGAGCGGGGCAATGAACGAAAAGCGTTTTCAGGCTGCCCGAGTTCATTTTATTAACCAGCGCACGGCTTGCCAGCAAGCCGTAGAAGCGCGGGATAGCGTTTCAGGCTGCCTCATATCGCGCCCGCGTTTAGGCAGCCTGGAAAGATGGTTTGAGACATTCAAGGCAGCCTGAAAATCATAATAGAGAGTAGCCAAGCCAAACCGTTTTCAGGCTGCCTTTTCATAAACAAAAAAGGCATAGTTAAAACCTATGATTAATAGATTTTTATTTTTAAAATTTAAAAAATACAAATCTTTGTTTTTTAAAAATTAAAAAAAAAGTAGTCCGTTTCCAAAATTGTTTTGCTTGGTAGAAAATTTGGTACAAAACAAGATGTTACACGGACTGCTTTATTTTGTGGAGGCTAGTATGGACGATATTCATAAACCTGTTTTCGAGTGAACCCCGATTTGAATTTGTCTTCATACGTTTTTTGACAGTTTTTAATGAACTCGATACGCATTAGATTTTTTTGGGTTTTAAAGCTGTTTAACTCTGTTTCTTGATACTCTATCACTTCGGCAAGCTCTACAAGCTCGTCTTCTCGTTTTCTCAACGTAGCTTGTAGCTTTTGCAGTTTCAAAACGAATTGGAAATATTTTTCTTGTGATTCTTTGCTGCTTTGAAGCTGGTTTTGTATCATCCAATCACGAAATTCGGATTCAGACATTTGATCAACAGGTTTGTCAGGGAACGTTGTTGAACTGGGAAAGTTCATCTTTAATTCTTTGATTTCTTTATTAATATCATCAACAATCTTATTGACATATTCAAATCTTCTTTTATTGGAATAAAGCTGTTTCCGTAAATCTTTGTTTTTAAAATTCAATTCGTTTTTGTTTTCGTCATACTCTTTTTTCAATTCATCAATGGCTGCCCTGAATGCTTCTTTCCTGTCTGTTACTTCATTTTTCACAATGTTTTCAATGTGTTCTCCTAGCTCTTTTTCTTCTTCTAAATCGCGCCGTTCTGCAACCACTCTATTAAGTCGTCCAACTGAATCTGACAACCGATGATTTCCTGATTCGTCATTTCCGTTTTCTCTTGCAATAGCTCCACAGATTCGTTGAGTTTGTTCAATTGACTCAGCAGCGAATCCAGCGATTTGTCTTTCGGTGATTTTTTGAAGGAGTCTTCCAAGCTCTTTTGAACTTCTTTCAAGGCCGAATTGAACATTAATGTCATCAAGTCCTTCAATTCCTGCTTTTCGATCAACAGATATTGTTGCTGTTGCTGCTGCGTTGCTTGCGGCATTTGGTCTATTTCGTTCAAGATATTTTTGATGGCTATGTTTCGCCGTTGTTGCTGCTGCGCTGTTTGTGTTTCTGTAGTATTCATTCTGTAATCTTTCTTTATATTCATTATTGTATCGTTCCAGTAATGACGAGGAACGCTGTTGGTGTTTTTGCTTGGTTTCTGCTGCTACGCTGTTGCTACCATCGTATTTTTCTTTGATTTTTTTTCGCATCTCATCAAATACTGAAGCATCTGCGTTTTCAGGAATCTTGATTCTTATTGGTTTTTTGCTTCCTTCTGGTAATACTGAAATCGATCCTTTTACTTCTCTGCTGACGTTCATACGGAATTTTTTCATTCCAGCAACCAACTCGCTTCTGCTTTCAATCAGTTTTGAATTGCTTTTCATATTAGCCAGCAAAACCATTTCAATCGATGATTCAATATCATCCCTGCTTTTGATTTGATAATCGGGAACAGTAAAAATATGTTGGGAACCATTGTCATGCACAGATGCCAAACCATACTTTGCATCGATAAAATCACGAAACGCATCAAACCTTTTGATTTGCGGTTTGTGCCAGTGATAGAACTCTTTTTTGTTTTTCAAGAGCTTGTCTGGATCGTTCCTTAACGTTGAATTCACGACAAAATTCAACTCCAAACGCTTTTTGTCTGTATGCTGTATCCAAGTGAAATTTAAACGTTCTCTAAGGTAGTCATCAGGACAAAAAGTTCTTTCAAATGCCTCGATAATTTCCATTTTTTCTTCTTCTGTGAAATGCTTTTCACGTTCGGCAAAAGAGAGAACACCGCTGAAATATTTTGTCTTTGCTGTGGACAGTTTTTCCAACGACTCGGCAAGTTCTCGATTGCCTTTTAACAGCTTGGCAGTATTGTCATTGACACGTTGATTAAGTAAATAATTAAATGCTCTTTTAATGGGCTGTTTGTTTGATTTGAACATTTTTACAATCATTTTTGTGCGATCTCACACTTCATTTCTCAATGCAGAAATCCTGTTCAAAACCACTTCAACCTTATATTGTTTTTCTTGAATTTCTGTCAGTTGCCTGCTGATTTTTTCTGACAATTCCACCAGTTTTTCATAATCGACAGCATCTTGATTTTTCAAATGATTGAAGATTTTTGCCAGTTGGTTTAACGATGAATGGGAGTGTCCGAGAGCTTTACAAACACCCTCGATTTCTGCAAAATTTGCAAT